>DAINBL010000044.1:0-9377 GCA_036732945.1 Nitrososphaera sp.
ATGTGATAGGAATGTTTGTCGTCGTCAGTCATACCTGTCTTTCTCGGGTTACCCCGGATAGATATAGATTGTTACATGATGACAATATATCACTATTCGCGTTAATCCGTCAGATGAGTAGCTGAAGGATCCATGACCAATGAGCTTGTCAACCAATGCTTGACTAAAGGAAAAAATAAGAAAGAAGATTAGCATTAACAACAGTTAAGCTTATTATGGTATCAACGAAGAGAAAGAGGAAGAAGATAGAGGAAAGTAAAGTCAAATCTTTGAAGGTTTATGTCAAAGGGCTCATGAAATTGAGTGCCTAGTAACAACTCGGTTCTCTGCATTGAAGCTAAACGAAAAGATTCGCTCCTCCTTCATCATTATTTTTGCTCTCTCTGGCTTACGCTTTGTCGGAGGGTTAGCATTCCAAACTTATGTTATATATTTCTAGGAAAAAGCCTAATAAAAATAAGTTCAACCAATAGTGTTAGAAATTATTGAGGACCTCAGACAAGCTGCGAGTAGGACACACCATTAAATGGAGAGGAAGTACAGAAAAAGAGGCCCTAATTCGTATAACCAAAAACTTTGAATGAGACAATGAAGTGAACGAGAGATCCAAGCTTGGATTACTCATAATAGCTGGATTTATTGGAACAATATTTGATACTCCTCCTGTTTTTGCATCTACAGCAGAAAGCTTTCTCACCATAGAAAGAGCTAACGTATTGACAGATGATGATGATGAACTCACGATTAGCTTAATCGTTGAAGGACTACTAATTCCCACTAATGGAACCGAAGGAGCATTCGGTTACGGAATTCTTACAGACGAAGGAGATGCTATCCTAGTTGCCCACACACATCGAGGAGTACTAGACAGTGAAGATCAGAGATTTATAGGGGATCCAATCTGGCATAACCATTTCGTGAAGCTTGGCGACGTGGAGCAGTGTGGCAAACATCAAGGAGTAATAGACATTACTTGGCAGTCTCCTGGAATGGTGACAATTGACGATGACACCGCAACGATCAGTCAAATACCAACCGACGAATTCGAAGGCGGGGACAGCATAACTGGCGAACCACTATCAATAATGCTGGGCGAAGCTGTATCTGAGGTTATTTCATTCAAATTAGACCCAGTCTTTGGAGAAGATGGATTGGAAGCTGTATGTGTAACTGACATAAGGTCAGCAGAGGAAGAAGTGAACGTAAATTAGAGTTCCTTTGGTTGTATAGGCTAACGTATTTCCCTCTAGCGTATCATATTATCTGATCTGCTACAGAGACAGAGGTCTCGGCAATTTCTACATTGATCTTTACACCATGATGCTTTGCAATTTCAAGTGCAATCCTAACGATGGTAATTGTCCTACGTATCTTTTTATAAAATCACCACCAAGACAATTCTACTCTGACGCCTTGAATTGTAAAAGACAGGTTTTATTCTATTGAGGCGCTGCTGCTATAGTATCAGAACCTTGATCATTCCATAAGGGATCATATTGCTATAAACTAGAAGGGACTTAGCTTTAGCTTTTTCGGTGTCTATAGTGTCTTTCCCCTTCTAATCATACCTATCTATCATCACGAGCTTACCTGTCTTGTATCCTGCTACATCAACAGAAACGAACTTGAATGCAAGTTCCTTAAGCTTCTTGTCCAAGAGTGCAAGCTTGTCTACATCAAACATCTTGTGCAGCTCATCTCTACCCACTTCAATCCTTGCAAGGTCGCTATGATCTCTTACACGAACCTGCCTGACGCCAAAAATTGTCTTGACTATTATCTCTGCATTCTCAATCCTTTGCAGTTTTTCGTATGTGACCTCGCTTCCCGTCGGTATCCGTGAGGCAAGACACGCGTTGGAAGGCTTATCATAAACAGAGAGCCCAAAGCTCTTTGCGATTTCACGTATCTCTATCTTCCCTATTCCAAGCTCTATCATTGGGCTTCGCACCCCCTTTTCACGGAGAGCTCTAATCCCGGGCCTGTAATCTTTCAGATCGTCTATATTTGTTCCATCTACAATGAGGGATGTATCTGTCCTTCTTGCTTCTTCTGCAAGGTGCTGTCCAAGCTCTGTCCTGCAATAGTAACAGCGCATGGTGTCATTTTTTACAAAGGATGCGTTTTCAAGCTCATTGTATTCAATCACTTTGTGCTTAATACCTATCTCTCTTGCGACTCGCCACGCCACGGCAAGTTCTTCCTCTGCCAGCGTCTTGTAATCAGCAGTTATGGCAATAGCGCCGTTGCCAAGTGCTTTTTTTGCAGCTAGCGCTACTACAGCACTGTCGACTCCACCAGAAAGTGCTACTATTGCTCTGTCGCCCGCATTCCTTAGGAACCAGTCTACCAGCTTGTTCAAGGCTTCCATTTTACGCGCCTCCCAGCTTTTTCATAACTTCTGCCCTGACTTGATCCATCGCTCTCTTGACAGGCATTTGGCACTTTGTTGCAATCACCTTGATATCTTCAAACTCAGGTTTAACATTTGTTATTCTTCCAGCTGAATCCTTGACGATCTTGATATGCACGGCGAAGATGTTGCCGTTAATATCAACTGATACCGTCATTATGGCCCTAGGCAGAACAATGCGCTCTACTTCCTGCACTCGAGCACCAAGCGTCCCGGATTCGTCGAACAGTAACTCAAGCACATTATTTAGCCGCGCATTTTCTGATATAATCCTAATGAGGTATGTTGGCCGGCTCTTTTTAGTGGTACCTGAAATGACTGTCACATCCTTGGCAACTTCAGCCAGCTGCTCTACAAGGTTACCTACTAGCTCGCCAGACGCATCATCGATGTTTGTTTCCACGACATAGACCGTGTCCTTGGTCGTTTCATAAACAGTGCCAGATGAACCTATTGTCATACGAACCACGTTGGGAAAACCTTCAAACTTTTTTGTGCCCGCACCATAGCCGATTTTTTCAGGCGCAATGCTGGGATAGTAGCTGACACTACTACCCTGCACCAAATTGACAAGCATTGCTGCCCCTGTAGGAGTTGTCAGCTCAGCTTCAGCCTGCCCTCCCACCAGAACTAATTGTTTATTCCTGAAAATTTCAAGTATTGCACTGGCAGGATTTGAGATGGTACCATGTGAGAATCTTAGCAGGCCGCCACCAACAGCCACCTTAGTAGAATATATCTTGGCATCAAACAGCTGAAGATCCTGCAACGCTGTTGCGCATCCAACCAGATCTGCAAAAGTGTCAATGCTGGATGCTTCGTGCAGATGCACGCTGTCAAAATTCTGGCCGTGGATGGTAGCCTCAGCAGAAATAATCATCTTAAGAGAATCTAAAGCAAATGTCTTGGCTCTATGCTCAAGTCCCACAGAATCGCAGCATCTTGCAAGTGCAGGGTACATTTCTGTGCCCTTGCGCTTGAGCACCCTATCTTTGAATTTCATTTGTAGCTGAGTGGCAGCAAAGCCATGTGACGTCACTTTAGCAAAATGAGCATTAATTATCGTGCTGTCCTTGACAAAGTTCTGGCAAGCAAAGATTGCCTCAATGACTTTGGTCTTGTTTGCACCAGCATCCACTAGGCTGGACATCAGCATGTCGCCGGCAATACCTGCCACTTGAGAATCTATGATCGCAATTCTAGGCATAGCCACACGCTATGCATGTGCTTTTGCTTTATATCACGTTTGTGCTTTTTTATTATCTTGTTATGCTGCCAAAGTCATGGTCAGCTGGAATATCTTTAGGAGGTGTGCCATATGCGAGTACGATCTCCTTGAGCGATTCTATCGGTATTGTCCTATAATCACCTTCAAATCTCTCGCCATCAACGTATGCTGTCACCGGCAAACCGGAGACGGAGTCAAAGAATGTCGTCGAATTAGTAAGAGTCTGTTTCCAAATGTCAAGGAACTGCCCCAATAGGAATTCTCTGGCTTCAGGCGCTTCGACATGTACAGTACCATCTTCGCTATGAGTATGAAGCCAGTATAGGCATGAGGGGGAAGAAAGTATCCCAATATTTGAAGGGATTTGTTGCGGTACGCCATTAACAAATACATCCAGATGTGAATGAATATGGTAATTGAGCTGCTCAGACCTATCACACTCTATTCCACTTATTGCCATTGCCGTAGGAGGCTGGTATAAAATAGCTCCTGCAGTACCAGCTGCAACCACTGCGATGATGACGGGTATTATAATTTTCATATATTTTCTTTTTCTACGCCGGTCTACAGCAAAGTAGCTGTCGTCCCTCCTTTTCTTTGACAATTCGTTATTGACTTGACATGCTGATTAATTTAAATCTGATCCAGCCCCAATCATAATATATATATGCAATCTCCCAGTTGCAAGCTCGGCTATGACAATTACCATAATAGGATCTGGAAAGGTCGGTGCCTCAGCTGCCCTTAATTGCGGGCTGAGGGAGCTTGATAGAGATATACTGCTGCTTGATATAGTGCAGGGCCTTCCTCAGGGAGAAGCAATGGACATCAATCACCAGCTGTCAGAAAGGGGTGCTGACACCATAGTACGGGGTTCAAACAATTACGAAGATGTGCGCGATTCTGAATATGTAGTGCTTGTTGCTGGAGTCGGGAGAAAGCCAGGCATGACAAGAATGGATCTCCTCAAGATAAATGCAGGCATCGTCAAAGATGTCGTATCCAAAATTGCGCTATACGCAAAGGATGCGACCGTAATAGTAATTACAAACCCGCTTGATCCGATGACTTATTTTACGCTCAAGACTCTCGGAGCAAAAAAGAACAAAGTCATGGGAATGGGCGGCATGCTAGACTTGTCAAGGTTCAAGAGCTTTATTCAAGATGCGACTAATATTTCACGCAGTTCGATTCAAGCTATGGTGATAAGCGAGCACGGCGAAAACATGCTGCCGCTGACAAGATTCTCTTCTATAGGAGGAATACCGCTTCATGAATTTATCTCAAAGGATAAGGCAACGGAAATCTTTGAAAAGACGAGAAAGGTCGCAGCAGATGTCATTGCACTGAAGGGAGCGACCGTACATGCACCCGGCAACGCAGTTGCGACTATGCTGGAGTCTGTCATACGAGACAAAAAGCTGGTAATTCCAGTGTCAACACTGCTTGAAGGTGAGTATGGATTTTATGATCTGTGCATAGGCGTCCCAGTTATCATTGGCGCAGAGGGCGTCGAGCGCATAATCGAGCTCAAGCTGGATAGCTTTGAGCAGGACATTTTCAGCAAGGGCGTTGCAAGCGTAAAGGAAGCCATCAGGGCACTCCCACTTTAAACCCTTTTATTTTCTTCTTGTTGATAGCTGCCTGACTGATGGATCTGCATACAATTCTTGACGAGTTTGCAAGTGGCAGCCTTAGCCTATCGGAGGTACAGAGGGAGATCTCCATTCACGCGATTGAAAAGATAGGTGATATTGCCAAGCTCGATGTGGGACGGGAAATAAGGAGAGGGGGAATGCCAGAGATCATTTTTTCCGAAAGCAAAGAATACAAAGACATCATCAGAATAGTCCCTGCCATTATTAGGCGCAATGGTCAAGCTGTAGTCAGCCGGATAAAGAAGAACGAGCTATCAAAAGTAGCAGGTGCGCTACGTAGAAAGGCTCTTTCTGTCGAAATTGGTAGGAACAGCACAACGCTACTTGCCTCTGAAAAGTCGTTTGCCTTCAAAATGACCGATGCAAAAATAGGCATAATGTCGGCTGGTACTTCAGACATTGGCGTTGCAGAAGAGGCTCGGATTGTTTCCAAGGCGATGGGTTGTGAGGCGATAACAAGCTACGATGTCGGCATTGCTGGAATGCATCGAATCTTTCCCGCTCTTAAAGAGATGTTCAAGCAAGATATAGGCGCCATCGTGGTCGTGGCAGGAATGGAAGGTGCTCTTGCCTCAGTTGTAGCATCGATGGTAGACATACCAGTTGTAGGGGTCCCAACTTCAATAGGTTATGGCTTTGGTGCAAACGGCATAGCAGCTTTGGCATCTATGCTCCAGAGCTGCACCCTTGGCTTGGCAGTGGTAAACATTGATAATGGCATCGGAGCGGGCGCATATGCAGCATCTATAGCAAAGAGAACGACGAGGAGGAAATGAACTAATACTTTTTCTTTCATGACTTTCAGTTCTCGTAGTATTCAATGTGTCTACCAATACTACTACTACAACATAGTGCCAAATTCATAAGAATCAGGAGCAAGATTAGATCCAACGTACTGCTTTGAATTGCTATTCCTAATTCTCAACTTGGCACGGTGGATTATTCCTATTGCAGAGGGACCAAAATGGATTTGAATTCACTACCGCAGGTTGTCTGGCTGACGACATATCTCTCTCTTTTAAAGACTCAAAAGAAAATAAGGTGAGATGCGACCTACACGTGCGATAAGGATCAACATATTTCATCGCTCTAATGAATCCCAAGCGATGTAGGAGGAGGAGTAGTAGTATTATATGAATAGAATCTAAAAACAAGCGAAAAATTTCTCTAAGGGCCTTCAGTGGAAAAACACAATAGCAAAAATAGAGAGCAGTAGCGGAATAGTTAGTGTAACTTATCGTGGTAAATACAGCTTGTATTTGGTAGAAAGAAAAACAAGCCCTACGAACCATGGTCGAGTCTTTAACGTTTATAAGTGCTTTACATTTGTTGCTTCTCTAATCGTTGAATGGTGGATAACTATTGACTTATGTTCATACGCTAAAAAGGATTAGAGAAGATAAAACTAATTATCGCAAGAGGTCAGCGATCCTGATCGGCAGGCACCTGTTTATTACTGTCAGGATAAGCGATCAGAATGTCGCAGCCCAAGTGCTCAGGCCAACCCCTACAGGCGATATTGTCATCGCTTCTGCGCACAGTAGGGAACTTGCCGAGCTCGGATGGAAGGGCGCCTTTAACAATTTGCCAGCATGCTATCTCACAGGCATGCTATTGGGGAAGAAGGCAATTCAAAAGGAGGTCGATGCTGGAGTCCTCTATATAGGCAAGAACCACTTTACTTCAAGGGTGGGCGCGTGTATGAAGGGCATTGTCGATGCTGGAGTCAGTATGCCTGTCTCTGAAGAATCGCTTCCAGACGAAGACAGGATCAGTGGGCATCACATCGCAGAGTACTCCCATACTCTGAAAGAGGATGAGAAAGAGTACAATTCACGTTTCTCTGGTATTTTGAAAAACGGCCTCAAGCCTGAAGATTATCCTTCTCACTTTGAAGAAATAAAGAGTAAAATTTCAGGCAAGCCTGCAGAAAAGGCGATGTCAAAGAAGGCAGCGAAAGAAGCAACAGCCAAGGAAGGAAGGGCAAAGGAAAAGAAGAACACCACAGCAAAGAAGCGAAGCCAGAAAAGAGAGGAATGAGCCAAATGTCATCATCATCATCAAGGCAACATCAGGTTGAATGGAAACCCAGAACTACGCTTGGAAGCATGGTGCTAGCAGGCAAGATAAACTCAATGGATCAGATTTACGAAAACGGCATGAGGATACAGGAGGCAGAGATCGTCAAGCACCTTCTGCAAGATATCAAGAGCCAAGTGGTTCATGTTGGTATTGTCCAAAAGCAGACTGATGCCGGCGAGATGACTCGTTTTAATGCTCTTGTAGCTGTTGGCAACGAGACTGGGTGGTTTGGCATAGGCAAGGGCAAGGCTTCGCAAATGAGGGTTGCCATCGACAAGGCTACAAATGCTGCTTACCTTAATGTGATTCCTGTCAAGCTTGGCTGCGGTAGCTGGGAGTGCAAGTGCAATCAGCTCCACTCCGTGCCGTTCAAAGTGCGCGGTAAGGGAGGCAGTGTCACAATTGAAATCATCCCTGGCCCAAGAGGCCTGGGTATCGTGGCTGGCGAGAACATAAAGAACCTATTAAAATTGGCAGGATTAAAGGACTCATGGACAAAGACATTTGGATCAACAAATACAATGTCTTCGACCACAAAGGCAATTTTTAACGCTCTCAGGAGCACATACAGTGTAGGATGATGATGAAACTAGATGGCATATCTAGTAGTTAGAATCAAGGGAACAGTAAACATCCCCCAACAGGCCAAAAAGACACTTGATGGCCTCAACCTTGACAAACGCTTCCGCGCGACAATAGTGCCAGAGGGTGCGGAGTACTTGGGAATGCTGAGAAGAGTCAAGGATGAAGTAGCCTGGACAAAGGCAGATGCCAGCATAGTCAAAGAACTTCTTGAAAAGCGTGGCAGAAAGACAGGCTACAAGCCAATCACAAAACCGGATCTCCCAAATGGGTACAATAGTATTGATGACCTTGCAACTGCAATAGCAGAGAACAAGATCTCGATGAGTAAGCTTGGAGAGATCAAACCATGGTTTGCTCTCAGCCCCCCAAAGGGCGGATTCAAGAGAAAAACCAAGACCCAATATATGCAAGACGGAATTCTTGGAGACGACGGCCAGTTGGCCGAGATAGTCAAGAGGATGCTCTAGTGCAGCAAGACTTAATTAAGGTGCAAGTAAACGTGATAGCTATAATTTCAACAGCACAGAGCGAGGGATAGTGATTTATGGCTACTAGATTTAGAAAAAGCAGAAGGCAGCGCGGTAGTAGGTACTGCGGCTGGGGCCAAGTCGGCCAGCATCGACAGGCGGGGAGCAGGGGTGGCGTCGGAGGTGCTGGAAAGCATAAGCACTTCTGGATACGAACAGTTATCGAGGAGCCGAACCACTTTGGTCACGACGCTTTTAACTCTTTTAACCGCAACCTCGTACAGAGGTGGGTTAACATCCGAGACTTGGACGCAGTATTTGCCAAGCATGGCAAGGCCGACGAAAGTGGCAGGGTTGTTCTGGATCTGACCTCGCTAGGTTATGACAAGCTGCTTGGAGGAGGCTCTATTAGTGGGGCTTACATGGTCAAGGTAGCAAAGGTTTCAGAGAGCGCCAGATCTAAAATTGAGGCTACAGGGGGCGGAATTATAACAAATGAGCAGCACAACAACAACTGAGAACATAGTTCGGCGGTTCGTAAAGACTGCCTCTGTTTACGTTCCTCAAGTCCCAAAGCCAAAGAAGAAAATTTCACTTACTGAGAAGTTCGTCTGGACTGGAATTGCCCTTTTAGCTTATCTAGTAATGGCACAGATTCCGCTGTATGGCGTCACAGACGACCCACGCTTTGACTTTCTTGCGTTTGCACGTGTCATCTTTGCCGCTCAACAAGGAACACTTATGGAGCTTGGAATTGGACCCATAGTCACAGCAGGATTGCTCATGCAGCTGTTAAAAGGCTCGGGTTTGATCAAGATGGACTTTAAGAACCCGGATGACAGGTCACTCTTTACTTCGGCGACAAAGATAGTCACTATAATAGTAATTGTAGCAGAAGGTGGTCTATACGGAGCTAGCGTCTATGGACCGCTTACGGCAGAGGA
>DAINBL010000045.1:0-9366 GCA_036732945.1 Nitrososphaera sp.
TAGAACAATATTGGTTCCTTTGGTGAGTTCTTACTGAAAGAACAGGGATAGTAACCTTAAGGTCTGTGCTACATTCTTTTATCTTCTCGGGCGAGATTCTCCAGTTACAATGTAATGAACTGAATCTCCAATATAGCACGCATGGTCTGAAATACGCTCTAAATATCTCAAAATGAGCAAAGCAGAAGTATAACAGCGAGGGTCAGCAAATCTCTTATCATCCTTTGAGTAAGGACTGAAAATTTCGTGAAGATATTTTCGATATAGCGCATCAATGGTATCATCCATTTGATAGAGTTTCTCGGCAGCATTCTTATCTCTTGAGTAGAGAGCTTGAACGCTCATACCTATCATATCTCTGACTGTAGTCGCGGCTTCTAAAACTGCGCTCTTGTCACAGTCTGCTACCGAGCCCATAGTTTCAAGGACATCGACAATATCATATGCGTAACGACCGAATCGCGAGAATCCATAAGCTATTTCCATACAGGATCGGATAAACCGAAGGTCGGTTGCCACAGGTTGATATCTTGCGATAAGCTCAATTGCTAAATCTGCAACTTCGTCTTGCAAAATTCGCAGCTGCTCTGACCATTCATGAATCGTCCTTTTCGCGCGTATCCCTTTTTCATAGGATTCAATCGCAGTAATTACTGAATGCTCCGAGAGCCTTGCCATATCCATAATGATATTGCGGATGCGCTCTATGCCTAAGTCTAGAAGTCTAGCCAATTCCAAAGATGCCTACCGTAGACAGTCTACAGGTTGTATTATTATCATCATTATTTATCCAAACTTGCCCGAAATATATCGCTCCGTAAGCTCATTTCGAGGATTTTCAAATATCTGCTTTGTAGGACCGTACTCAATCAATTCACCGAGATACATAAATGCAGTATGATCGGCTATCCTAGCTGCCTGCTGCATATTATGAGTTACAATGATTATCGTAAGGTCTTTTTTTAATTCATGAATAAGTTCTTCGATCTTGGATGTGGCTATTGGATCAAGAGCTGAGGTTGGTTCATCCATGAGAAGCACCTCTGGTTGCATTGCTAGGGCCCTTGCTATGCAAAGACGCTGCTGCTGTCCACCTGATAAGCTAACACCAGGTTTTTCCAGCTCATTTCTGACTTCTGACCATAAAGCTGCTGCCTCAAGACTTTCCCTAACCACTTCGTTGATTATCTTCTTATCTTTAATGCCATTTAGTTTGAGCCCTGCTGCAACATTATCATAAGTACTCATCGTGGGAAATGGATTTGGTTTTTGAAAGACCATTCCAATCCTTCTCTTGATAACTACAGAATCTACCTTCTTGTCATAGATATCGACATTATCCAAGAATACATGTCCCCTCGTAGTTGCACCGGATGTCATCTCGTGCATTCTGTTCAAGCATCTAATAAGCGTGGTCTTGCCACAGCCTGATGGACCAATTATTGCCGTAGTAGTATTTTCCTTAATATCTAAATTGATATTCTTGATAGCCTGTTTGGTTCCAAACCATGCATTCAAATTCTGAATAGACACCTTGTATCGATGCCTTGCGTCAGTACTGGCAGCCGCGGCTGATATGCGAGTATCACCATATGAGCCCGCGTCAGAAGAAGATGACATGTTATTGATTACTTGTTCCTCGCTAGTCACACACTGGTCTGATTTGTACTATAAGGCAATCAGTAATTATCTATTGTCTATATAGATGACATAATTATTATAGTTGCGCCTCGTGCGTATAAAAGATGGACATACGGCATTAATTGACTTCATACTGCACTCGCAGGCATTGCACCTGTCCTGAAGGAACCTCCTCTTCTCTGGGCTAAGAACCTCAAGCTAATGCTCATGCTAAGAACAATAAGTATCAGAATTAGAGCAGCGCCCCAACCAAATGAATGAGCGGACTCGTAAGGCTGCGATGCAAGACGCCAAATCCTGAGCGGTAAAGCATCAACTGGCCCCATAACACCGGTAAAGAATAGGCTTGTTCCAAGTATGGTCATTATAAGAGGCGCAGTCTCTCCGGCCAATCTTGAAATAGCAAGCACCACGCCTGTCAGCACACCGTTTTTGGCAGTTGGAAGTATGACAAAAAGAGCAATCTTCCACCTTGGTATGCCGAGAGAATATGCTGCTTCTCTAATGTGGTTTGGAACTATTTTGAGAGTTTCTTCAGTAACCCTAACAACTATGGGTATCATAATAATGGACAGTGCAAACGCACCTGCCCAAACTGAAAATGAGCCTGTTGCAAGAACTATTGTGATGTACCCTACTATACCAATGACTATTGATGGAAGACCAGTCAAGACATCATTGAAAAACCTGACAGCATAGGCAAAGCGGCTACTACTACTGCTGTTTTTACTACTTGCCCCGGAGAACTCTGACAGATAAATGCCCGCCAGGATGCCTATCGGTGCTCCAATCAATGATGCAAGACCGACAACTATCAATGTTCCTTGTATAGCTGGACCTATTCCTCCTTCACCTGATCCTATTGCACCAGGCGGCTGTGTTAGAAACTCTATACTTATTGCAGCTGCACCATTCTTTGCAACTTCAATCAAAATACTTCCAAGTGGAATTATTGCCGCGACCACACTTGCAAATGCCAATAATGTGATTGCTATGTTGGTTACTTTCCTCTTAGAAGAACTATGTAAGACTAGCGCTTGAATCGTTTTCTCGTACCTTGCATCTTGATTGCTTGAATAGGGAAAAGTAGTAGCTGTATTATCATCATCAGTTTTATTATCTATTTCCCGAGAGGTTCCAACATCTCCACTTGTTCTGAATTTCGATTGAAGCGATGATGGCGATGATAAGGAACTCTCTTGTCTCCTCATTTTATGTTGAGTATTTCTGGTTGTTGTTATTTCCTGCATTTCTCTGGTTCTCTTCTGGTTGGCTGATCCGACCCTTGTTATTCTTGATACTAGGAGTCTTGCGCCAATATTGATCACTATCGTAAGCATTAATAGAACCGCACCTAGACCTATCAGAGCGGATGTATGAAACGATGTCACCGCTTCATTAAACTCGTTGGCAATCAAACTTGCAAGAGTCTGGCTTGGAGCAAAAAGCGAATTGGGAATGGCCGCTGCACCGACCGCATTTCCAATAACCATAGTCACTAGTATAGTTTCACCCACTGCACGTCCTAATCCAAGTATCGAAGCTCCGAGCAATCCCGATTTTGCATATGGAAATACTGCAGTCCTTACTGTTTCCCATCTTGTTGCACCCAGACTGTAGGCAGCTTCTCTTTGACTATTAGGCACTGCCTTTATAATCTCCCTTGATATGGACGATACAGTTGGAATGATCATTATTGCAAGGACTATTCCTGCAGTAAATATGTCTAGACCAAATGGTGTTCTAGCGAAAAAGGGCACGGTATCGCCGAAAAGTTGATGCAAAGGCATTTCGATTAGGTCTCTAACCCAGAACCTGAAAACAAATAGCGCCCATAGACCATATATTATGCTAGGAACCGCAGCCAATAACTCAATTACAAAAGATAATGGAGTTGCCAGCCTTTGTGGAGAAATTTCAGAAATGAATGTAGCGATGCCTATACTTATTGGAACCCCGATTGTCATGGCAATACCTGCACTTGCCAGCGTTCCAATGACGTATGGCAGCGCTCCATAAGATTCCCTTCCTTCGACTGCATTCCAGTCAATGCCAGTGATAAATCCAATAAAGCCCTCTTTGGAAAAAACTTCACTAGAGCCTGCTAAAGCAGAATAAGCTACAAGTGCAAGCAGAAAGACAGTATAACCTGCCGCTCCTAATATTATGGCTAGGAAGATTCTATCCCCTAATAAACTACCTCTCAGAAAGAAAGCTGCTACCTCTTTCTTCCGCTGTTCTTTTGTTGCTGTTGTTATAGTCGATGTCAGAGGTTCTTTTTGTTTTGAGGATGAGGACGCTGGTTTTGTTTTAGTAGTTTTGATCCTGTAAAGAACAATAGCAAAAATGCCTGTTACAGCCAAGGCCGCTGCGATGATTCCAGTTATGGTCATTGTGCTTTTTTCATTCCAGCCGTCTTGTGTTTGCATTTCCTTTCCAAGAGAAGAAGACGGTGTTATAGCCTGACCGTCATATGTGAACATTCGCAGAGTCTCCTGATTTAGTTTCACAACCTCTTCAGCCAAGGGCACATAGCCAAGCTCATCGGCAAATTGTTGACCGTCAGTTACTGCCCAGGATAAAAAATCAACAAGCGCTTGAGCCTTTTGCCTGTTTATTGAGGGATTGTCAGTCAACTCCTTGTATGCTAGTAAATAAGAAAAGCTGGCAATTGGATAAGAATCCTTACCTGCAGCGTTAGTTGCGGATACCTCACTCCATGACTCCTCGCCCCTTGGCAACAAAGAAGCTGATGCAGCAATAGCAGACCGAATTGAGTCAAATGATGGTTCCACAAAATTTCCATCACTATTCTGCAAAAATGCATACGGCATATTCGTGCTGAGGGCATAAGAGAGCTCGACATAACCTATAGTATATGGAGTGCCTTTTATTGCGTTGGCGACCCCCTCATTACCGGGCGAGCCTATTCCAGTTGCCCACTCTACTGATTTGCCTACACCAATATTTTCCCTCCATTCTGAACTCACCTTAGAGAGATATTCTGTCCAAACAAACGTAGTCCCTGAGCCGTCTGATCTATGTACTACGATAATCTCGGCATTGGGTAAATTGAGGTCTGGATTTAAAGATGCAATAGACGGGTCATTCCACCTCTTTATCTTACCAAGGAAGATATCTGCAAGTATAGGACCTGTAAGTCTCAACCCTTTTTCAGGAACTGCAGGCAAATTATATGATACTACTATCGAGCCAATAGTCTCAGGGATATGAACAGCATTTGGAGCCTTTTCCATCTCTGTAGATGAGAGTGGAGCGTCCGACGCTCCAAAATCAACTGTTTTTTCAGTGAACTGCTTAACGCCTCCTCCACTTCCAATCGATTGGTAATTGATATTCACTTCCGGTCTGATCTTGTGATATTCAGTTCGCCAAGTATCAATAAGCGGAAACGGGAATGTCGCGCCAGCGCCGTTGATGGTGATAGTATTAGATGCTCCAGTACTACTACTACCACCTTCTTGTCCAAATGCTTCATTTGATGTTACGGAATATGATGGCATGACTAAGATCATGACAGGAATAGCGATTGACAATGATATGGAAAAAATAATTACAACAAGAGCTGCCATGGGGAAAAGACGTTGCTTGGTACTCCCGCTGCGATGTCCTGTCTTGATTCTGAGTCTGCTCCTACTATTCATGTGTTTGATCGCCTCCTCCCTTCTTACTTTCCATGATTTCGCTTATTGTTTCATTGATTGCAGTTTCTGCTATGTCGCTTGCATATTCAGCTGTTCCTCCAATGTTCTCCAAAACGAGTCGTATACTATCAGATTGACAGTGTACTTCTTTGCTTTTTTGTAGGCGAGCTATGACATTCTCCTCCAAGGGATAGACAAAGTGTGATATGTCTACTTTTTTTGCATCTAACTCGTAATTTCTTTGCAGAAATGACTCAAGTGAATCTCTGAAAACTGACAAAGAAAGCTCACTTATCTTGCTGATTGTAGAAACTAGCTCCAGTGCAAGCCTTTCCTTAAGTTCCAAACATTTTTCAGCTATGCCAGATACATGGTCACCTATCCGTTCTATACTCTTTACAGCTATTCTATAGCTCGGGCAATCTGACGCAGTCTTCAATTCTATCTGATTTATCTGATGTTGTCCGTTGTGCAATGCTAACACTAAGTTTCTAGAGATGTAAAGGCTGAACCTGTCTACATCATCGTCAGATTGGATATGGGTAGACTTGCAAGTGATCTGAATTTTATGCTCTTCTCTATAGATACATTTTTGGGACGGCTCCTGCACTTCTTGTAACTACTATGCGCAACATTCAGAGGATCGAATAAAGAGCTTATGCGCATAGAATACGGTGCACCATATAGAGTTATGGAAACTATATAGTAATTGTCCCGTGAAATCTGCAGATTGGAGAATCATAAAAAATAGCAGTCATATTTAATGTACCTCGGCTGAAACTCTGCTATCTGACTAAACCATGAAAGCTTACTTCCAAGTGCCATCCTTTGAAAGAACTACCGCTTAGAGCTCTGTTACACCACGAGACGGTAATCACCGGAAACCCTGAGGATTCTTCTAAAAATTGTCCTGTGTCAGAGTTATCCAGTGATAAACATCATCATTTCTTTGATAGGGCTCTGGCACCACTAGCTGACTATAGGTCATTTGGACAGAACAAGCGACGTATAGGGCTCCAATATTGTCTAATTTTTATTTCCGCAAGGAAGTCAAGATAGGATTGACTCTTCTTTCTCTCAAGTAATGACACACAGCTATATCAGCAGTATCTTGAGTGAGTCTGATAGTGGTCAGCTTATCTATAATGGGCGCCTGATATGCTATTACTTCTAAATCGACGTTGTTTCCTGCTGATTACTATCCTTTGAAAAATCATCTAGATATTTTTAATATACTATAAGCCCATAATTCCGAATATGGACTATGACTCCAGATGAGTTAAATATTATTTTAAGTGTTTACCTGTCACAATGAAGAAGTACTGTGACAATTGTTTAAGAGAATTATCAAAATTTTCATTCTTACGTCATGACAAAAAGAAGATCTACCGATACAATAGCGCGATGCTTTGTCGTACTTGCTTTCAAGAGATAAGCTCACACAGCCAACAGTTAGAGGAAGAATCAAAATAAAAGTTAAGTTTTTTCTATTCCTTGCCCTCTAATGTTCTTGGGATTATTAATATTGAGTAGTGGCCTATTAATCGCTGAAGCCTTTATGACAGAGGGACTGTCCATATTTGTTCGTCTTCGGTAGTGGCAAATTTTAATTAACAGTATCATCTAGATGTATATGCAGTATTTTGTTTTCTCTTTGTTTCTAACTAAAACTAAAACTCAGCACTACAATATTATTCACTAACATGAATGGAAAAGCATTAAAACGTATTTTTACTCGGTTGGTTCATGAACGGTATTTTTGTGCCCCTGACTATATCGTTAATTACCTTTTTTGTGTTAGGAATGGAGGCAGCATCATCATCTCTCTTGCCATCTATAAATTTCCAATCCGCTTTTGCGCAAACAGACACGCCTATGTCAGAAGATGGAAGTAATAATAATAATATTAATAATAATTCTATTGCCTACAGCTATAATATCTACAAAAATAATAACAATACTCAAGAAGTGCCAATAAGGCTTCACAACAGTTCAGTCAACTATTATGACAACACTACAGGATATCTTGTCTACCCCGAGCTAGCAAACAATACTCAGCAACAACAAGAACTAATGCCTGCAATAATCATAATTCATGAATGGTGGGGGCTAAATGAACACATCAAAAACCAAGCAGACATTTTAGCCAAGGAAGGATATGTTGTATTGGCAGTTGACCTGTATGGAGGTGAGGTTGCAACTGACTTTAACCGCGCAATGGATCTGGCATCTTCTGTTAGAAGTAATTCTGCTTCTGCAGTTGACAACTTGCAGTCTGCAGTAAATTATATCAAATCACTTGAAATGGTAGATGGTAGTAGAATAGCTTCTCTAGGATGGTGCTTTGGCGGGGATTGGTCTCTACAGCTTGCACTAAATAGCTCCGAGAATCCGCTTGCCGCTACTGTAATTTATTATGGGCGTCCTGTAACTGATAGTGCTTCCCTTTCTAGCATTGACTGGCCAATACTTGGTATTTTCGGCGACCAAGATCAGGCGATTTCAGTTGAATCAGTAAAGCAATTTACATCTGCTTTAAATGCGTCAGGCATTACAAATGAGATTTATCTTTATGAGGGTGTAGGACATGCATTTGCAAATCCATCGGGCGACAATTATGCTCCAAAGGAGACTGCTGATGCTTGGCAAAAGGCAATGGCGTTCCTAAGACAGTATCTTTAGAATTGCCTTTTTGGCATTTAGGTGAAAAAAAGTAATATGCATCTTAAATAATCATAACCAACTTTTTGTCTTGGATTGTATGGCATGAACAATCTCACTCAGCATGTTGGCCTCTATGGGTGCACTCGCTTGTCTCAATGACATTGAGGTTTGTGGTGGCGGCATCTGTATCTAATGGTGCATGGTTTTGCTTGATTTTCAATGGTAAAAAAGATTAAAGGATGTATCCTGATAAGGTCATAACATCAAGACGCCTTAACTGTAATTCGTCGCACATAAGAAAGCTTGATGCAAATACTTCTCTGTAGGTGCATGATATGGTGTCTATTGGAAATGCTCCGATTGTAACAAGATATACAAATCTGAAGAATTGCGCCAACTGGCTGTATACAATATAATTCCTATTAAGCAGTCATGGATTTTAAATTTCTAGAAAAAAACAAACACTTGTCATAAACTGACATAAAATGTCTTGTGGATTTTCTCGAGTTTTCTATTTGACATGAACGAGCTCAATTTTGACACGCATTTTCAAGTTCTCAATCGCCTGCTTTCGCTCTCATCATCTTCAAAGCCTCAACTAATACGCTCGAAATAAGAGCCAGGAGAGGGATTTGAATCCTTGATTTCACCGTGAGGGTTTCCTCTTTTCATATCCAGAGCGAGAATGCCGCTGTTCGCTTTAAAGTTTTCGTGTTTGTTTGAATTTGCTAATACTTACTGAAATTATTGGATTGACTTCAGAATGCCTGTGATTCCGACACACCTCTAAATGGAGACTGAGTAAAGAAAAAGAGATCCCAATTCGTATAACCATAAACTATTAATAAGATAATGAAGTGAACGAGAGACCCGCGCTGGGTTTAATCATAGTAGCTGGATTTATTGGAACAATATTCGATATACCCTCCGTTTTTGGATTTGCAGCAGAAAGCTTCCTCACAATAGAAAGATCTAGCGTATTGATAGATGATGACGATGATGAGCTCACGGCTGAACTGGACGTCGAAGGACTACTTATACCAACTAATGGAACCCGAGGGGCATTCGGTTATGGAGTTCTTACAGACGATGGAGATACTATCCTAGTTACCCACACGCACTCCGGAGTATTGGACAGCGAAGCTCAGAGGTTCATCGAGGATCCAATTTGGCATAACCATTTTGTGAAGCTTGGCGACGTGGAGCAGTGTGAGAAAGATCAAGGGATAGTAGATATCACCTGGCAGTCTCCAGGAGAGGTGGGAATCGATGATAACATCGCAAGGATCAACGATGTACCAACCGGCGAATTTGGAGGATGGCACAGCATGGCTGGTGAATCCCTTTCAATAATGCTGGGCGAAGCTGTATCTGAGGTTATTTCATTCAAATTAGA
>DAINBL010000046.1:0-8998 GCA_036732945.1 Nitrososphaera sp.
AAAAAGATAATGGTTGAAACGGGTAATGCTGATAACGCACAAGAATTTATGCAAGAGCAAGTCAACAAAATGTTTGAATTGAGCAGTACTCTGAAGCTGCCTACGATTGGTCCTATGTACGCTTTTTCAAAAGATTTTAGCTCATACACTAACGATTTTGTCACCCTTGGCAAGGTCATGGTTGAACTCAAAAACAACATGGACAGTTACTGGTCGCTTGTGAATGCAGCCTACACAAAGGCCGTGAGAGATACAGTAGAGCGGGCTCCAATGCAGCTGATAACAAAAGAAGATTTTGAGAATTACAGACGCGCTGCCATAGAGGTCTTTGAAGACAGTTTTACTGCTCTTTTTACATCTTCGGAATTTTCTGAGGTCTATGGCAAGTTATTTGGTAGCCAGCTGAATGTATCAAAGGTTATGCAGAGCATAGCGGAGAAGAACTTCAAGACGCTCAACCTTCCAACAAGAAGTGAGGTTGATGAGATGCTGAAGGACATTATGGAACTGAAGAGAACTGTGCGAGATATAAAGAGGAGCGTTGAGGCGAGGAATGACCAAGCAAGAATTGCAACCTGACCATAAGGAGCAAGATGTCCAACGAGCGCAGAGGGAGCAGGAGAGGCAGCTAAAAAAAGAGCCTACACTTGCTGAGGAAATCAAGGAGGCCTACCGCAAGATCGAAAAGGTAAGGAATATCCTGCACGCTGCCGGCAACATTGAAGTTGGCGAGACTCCAAACGAAATCCTGGTTGAAAATAGAGCCTACAGGCTTTTGCACTACCAGCAGATGGTCAGCAAGACAGCGAGGACGCCGATACTTGTCGTTTATGCACTCATCAATAAGTCATATGTGCTTGACCTCCAGCATGACAAGAGCTGGATTCGCAGCCTGCTAAGTCAGGGATTCGATGTCTACCTCATTGACTGGAAAGCACCCACTGCTGTAGACAAGTATGTTTCGTTTGACGACTATGTCAATTCCTACATCGATGACTGTGTCGAGGCTGTAATCAAAAGGACTAAAGTAGAAAAGCTAACACTTCATGGCTACTGCATGGGCGGAACCATGTCGACAATGTACACTGCATTGCACCAAGACAAAGTGAGGAACCTTTCAGTAATCGCACCTGTCATAGACGGTCAGAACGATTTCACAGTAATTGGAAATGTTGCAAAGAACATGGATGTCGACAAGATGCTGCAGGTCATCGGAAATCTGCAATCTGAACAATTGTATGCATTATATTCGACACTAAAGCCATTCAAGCAGGGCATCAACAAGTACTTGAACCTTCTTCAAAATATCGATAACGAGGAATTTGTAGGTAACTTTTTGCGCCTTGAAAAGTGGTTGTATGATACGCCCCCAATAGCAGGAGAGACATTCAGGCAGTGGGTATCTGACATTTATCAGAAGAACCTGCTGGTGAAGAATGAGATGAGGCTGAGCGATAAGATCGTGGACTTGTCAACAATTAAAGTTCCAGTGCTCAACGTTATCGCTGACGAAGACCATCTTGTGTCGCCGCAATGCAGCGCCCCTCTAAATGATGTAGTGGCAAGCACCGATAAGCGTATTATGATGTTCCACACCGGGCATGTGGGACTCATTGCTAGCCATTACTCACAGAATAACGTACTGCCAAAGGTGGGGCAGTGGCTTATGGCAAGGTCACAGTAGAAATTATGATGATGATTCTGATAGAGCGCGCAGGAATAGGAGTATTGTATGGTTCTTGAAGGCATACCAACTGGCTATGAAATCCGTTTTTTGATAGATATTGGGATCGTACTGGGAGCCGGATTTGCGATAGGTGCAGAAAGAGAATCAAGGAACAAGCCTGCAGGGATTAGTACGCATTGTCTTGTAATTGGAGGCGCTATGATTTTTACGTTCCTGTCCTCCTTGGTGGATGCAAATTCTTCTTCAAGAATTGCTGCACAGGTGGTATCAGGTATTGGATTCTTGGGAGCAGGCATTATCTTGAAGAGCGAGGTTGACAAGAAAATCACTAACCTAACCACAGCTGCTGCTATATGGTATGCTGCCGCAATTGGCATGGCAATAGGCTATCAATACTACTTTTTGGCAGCTGTGGCTACAGCATTTGCCGTTGGAGTGCCGCGAATACCTCACATTTCAAAATTGGTGAAAAAAGATGAAGAGACCTAGATTGCAGGCGTGAACAATTCATACTAACACTGGAGCTACCATCTCATATAACCTTCTTATGATTTATAGGTTGGATAATTGTGACATTGTTGCTAATGCAACATGAACTAAAAAAGGGTATCCGGCAGATATCTCTGCAATAGTAAGGCCTGGCTGCAATGGAAAAACGACAAATTTTCCAATGCTCAGAAGAGGCAGTGGCCAGTTGCGCATTAGTCGTTAGGAATGGAGGAGTGGTGGTCTATCCAACTGACACGATCTACGGAATAGGCTGCGATCCATACAACGACTTGGCAGTCAAACGCATTTTTTCAATAAAAGGCAGGGATGAAAAAAAGCCACTCCCTGTTCTGACGCACAGCATGCAAAATGCAGAAAGAATAGTGTCGCTTGGCACGACTGGCAGGACGCTTGCTAAAAAATACTGGCCCGGCGCGCTAACAATAGTAGCTCCAATAATCGACCGCAGGATATCACCTCTGATTATGGCAGGTAGTTCTAACTTGGCAGTGCGCGTTCCGGCCAACAACTGCGTCTTGATGCTTCTCAATCACTGCAGGTACCTTGTAGGTACGAGCGCGAACTTGTCAGGAAAGAGAGGGCTGAAAAGCGCGCAAGAAGTGCTTGATTCTCAGCTTGAAGGATATGATGCCCTTCTAGATGGTGGAACAGTCGAAAAGGCTGTAGAGTCCACCATAGTGTCTATCGAAGGCAAGCCTAAAATATTGCGTGAAGGGGCGATAAAATCAAGGGAGGTATCACAGCTCATTGGGCTATTTTAACCTCATTGTATCCACTTATAGATTTAGAGAAGAAGATGCACAAGACGAAATTCTGGAGTTGCTTGATAATTTTGGCGACCAGGCAGCAGACTCTGAAATTACTGAGATAAAGGGGATGGTACTTGTACAGAGCTCGCTTGACCCTATTGCTGTCATTGATAAACTAAAGGATCTTGTGGCCTCAGAACCTTGGCAGGTTCGTTATATTCTGCGGGTATTGCCAGTACAAGTTGTTGTCCCCACCGGGCTTGACACCATCAGACAGGCAGCAAGAAATCTCACTCCAAAAATCGGTAATGACACCTTCAGGGTAACGGTTGAAAAAAGGCACAACTCTCTTGGTTCGATGCAAATTATAAAGGCGATAGCAGGCCAGATCAATAACAAGGTTGATTTGGAGAATCCTGGCTGGGTTATCCTAGTACAGGTACTTGGGGGGTTGACTGGAGTATCGGTCCTCCGGCCTAATCAGATTTTTAGCTCTATAATTGAAAAGCGTAAGTGATGTTTATTTTATTAATATCGCTGCCTTTTCCAAAAGGTATTGTAGAAATTCGCTGTCGTTCAATTCATTGGGAAAACTGAGCATGCTTGCAAGCCCGATCCTCTTCTCTTTACTTGGCTTCAGCACAGAATCATTCAAGTCAAACTCGCTTTTAATCTGGCTTTCAAATTGGCGTAAAGATTCGCTCTCTTGTGAAAAGGCAATAAAGCAGCCGGCGGTCTCCTTCTTCAAACCCGCCCGTCTGATTGCTTCTTCAATTTGGTTTGTACCCGTGAGTCGAATTAGTAGTTCCATTTCCAGACTGTTTGTAAGCATGATTTTTCTTTTTTCTGCTTCCAGTGCTATTCTGAGTATTCCTACCAAATGTTCTTCTCCATAGACTACATTGGCATTTACTGCCTGTATCGAAACATTGCCGTGTCGATCACGTAGTGTATCGACCAGTTTGCCTGGATCGCTCACGATCCTCAGAACGCCTGTAATTAATAGGTGATAGTCATCAAGCATGTAATCCATTCCACCGTGAACAACAGTGACGATGGTAACCTTATCGCCGCTTTTTACCGTGGTGTTATGGCCCTGAAGTGAAGCAGAATCGACGTCATTTAATGTAATTATTAAATTATCTCTTTGCAAGAGGCGGGGCTCAGCTGAAATCGTTGTTAAAAAGTCCAATATTTCTGAAACCGACGCACTGGGTCGGTCAAGATTCACCGCAGGTTTGCCGACTGCCTTTTTCGCTCCACCAAGGAGCCTTATAGTTATCATTCTTCCGCTTCTTCGTCGCTTTCTCCCACAGCAGCCGCCATTGAAGCCTTTTCTTGTGCAGCTTGCTTTCGCAAATGCGAGGTGATGTAGCCGGCTAGCTCATTCCTTAGGACCTTCGATCTGATGATGGCTACGTCGCTGATGACGTTCTTATTGGCATTAAAATCAAGCCCAAATTTATCTGGATACTTTTCCAATAGCTCAGTAGATATGCGTTTTATCCTGTTCATACAACAGGGAAGGCAATATCAAGGATATTTTATCTTTGTTATGTTTATGCAAGATAGGCCTTGGAATTGTTCTGCAACATCTCTACTGTCTCATTATAGGATATACCAATGGTATATGCAGCTGATGCAACAACGCTGACTAGACAAGAAGTGGAAATGGCTGGCTTGTTCTCAAAGCACCTCGAGTACTGCACTGGACCATCAGTTTCCACCAAGAAGCGATCTCTGTCTGTGTTTTTCAAGAGCACCTTCTTGTCTTCTGAGTATACAAGCGGAGGACCGTATGATACGTATAGTCCACTATCCATAGATTTTGCCAATTGTTTCTTGCTGCCTGCAAACCAGTGCAACAATGCACTTTTGATATTATATGACGGTAGTATTTCTAAGATGGCATCGAGCATTCTTCTAGAATGAATCGATACGGGTCTGCTCGTTAACTCTGCCAGCTCAAGCATTGCACCAAAGACTTGCTCTTGCCGCTTGATAGGCACGTCATATGTGCTATCAAGACCGATTTCGCCGACACCGTCTATTGATTGCAAGTTAGACCTGAAGATTTCTCTGAACCTGTCTAGATCTTCCCTACCAGAAGCTTCTGGATGTATTCCAATAAATTGCTTGACCACGTTGCGGTGTGTATTGAATAGGTCAAAACCTCTAATTGTGGTTTCTACATCAACTGTAACAGAGCACGCGATTATTTTCATCCTATCTAGACTCGATACTATATGATGCACATAGCCTGAATATCTGTTGTCCGTGAGATGGATATGAACATCAAAGAGCAATGATATATGTGGAAAGACGAATCATAATATAAATAAATATTTGTAAGTCTCACTGCAGAGACTGCTTACCGTTAGCAAGGTAAAAAACTACCACTTTGGAACTGCCTGGAAGTAATTACAGCAGAAGAGACTTACGCATTCGTAGGCATAGAGTGATCCCTGCACTCCTTTGCACGCCAAGAATTGATACTACAGTTTTACTCAATAGTGGCATTGGGCTGCAGGCAACGTCAGGCAAATTTTTTATTATTATTACAATATACTATTTATGCCCGTTGCCGTTATGGCATGCTTTCTCGAATTGGTACTACATAGAACATTGACATAGATTAATTAATAAAAGTACAAGTACACTTTTAATATAGTTATGTCAGGTATTGCCTATGTCTTCTGGACCCGAGTTTGGCCTCGCGGCAATGTATCGTGTCATGAAAAAATCTGGCGCAGAGCGTGTTAGTGATGATGCAGCAGACGAATTGAGAAAGGTTCTAGAAGAGGTCGCAGGGAGGATTGCCAAGCAAGCAGTAGACCTGTCTTTGCATGCTGGAAGAAAAACAATCAAGCCTGAGGACATTAGATTTGCCGCAAAGAACGTGATACGGCTCTAGCCAGCGACATCCTAATCAATTATTTACCAGTGCAAGCAAGTAGAGAGGCCGCGTATGTCATATAAAAAAAGTTGGTGCAGATTATATCTCCTATATGTATTCGTCGCTGATATGTTCAAACCCTAAAATAAGCCATATCGTCGTAACAGAAAATTTATAGCTAACGAGAACGGTATTTTGCATACAGCCATCCTCCCCCGACGACTATAATAATCAATATTATTATCCCAGCAATTACTGGTGCCAGTAGCTGAATAATAAAGCCGGCTATTGCAAAGAAAACAATTAGCACAACTACCGCAATTATAATAGCTGCTATCGCGCCTAAGACCACATATCAGCTAGATAATGTATAATAATTGTATACTTTAGTTGATATTTCTAGAACATACATCTGCGCCCGTATATCTGCTTTGATTTTTCGTTGTGGAAAAAATTGATACCTTGACCCTACCAAACCTCTGCTAAGTATATGCAGGGCGATTGTAATTTTCAATCATCACATTCTGTTGCATTTAATTGCTAAAATCATATCCGCTTTCTAACAGCGTCTCTGACTACATAAAATTCTGAATATCCACATTTTCTACATGAAATGAATTTGAAGACAAAGTCTGCATCCTGGTCTTCGATGGATGTCTTTGATTTTTCGGCAATCTTTGAACTAGAAGTAAAGGGTATGGATAAGAATGAAGGATGCTCAACCATATCACCTGATAAGCATTTTGGACAGTTACTGCTGTTCTCTTTGTTATCATGATCACTCTCGTTATCCTTGATAGTAGATTCCATTGCGCTTATTCATCAGACCTAGTTGGATCACAATCTGTATTGAGTTCTATAATAGCCTGCTCCGTGCGGTTTTTTATGTCACTGCTTATAATTGCTCGTTGATTCTTATTGTTGTCGCCCCTTTGAGATAGGTTTCTGCTATTTTCATTTGTTCTCTCAATATTGTCATTCATATGTGCATGATCCTAGCGCATTATGCTATAAGACGCATATGACAGATCATATGATAACACAAATTTATTAGATATCGACTCGCAAGTTTTCATTTCACAGAAATAAAATGAGAGAAATAGTCAATGTTAAATACTTGTATGCCATATTCTTACCCCTACAAGTTGCAAGAACGGTTAGTAAAGCGAAATAGTGAAAAGACAACTATACTAATTGTTGATGACGATATAGACACCTTGACAGTGACAGGCAGAAGCTTACAATATGCAGGTTTTACAGTTCATGCTTTTGCAGATCCGCTTATCGCATTACATCACATTCAGAAGGACTGCAAATATTGCCAAGTCTTGGTATCTGATATTAGGATGCCTGCATTGACTGGTTTTCAGCTTGTCAGAAAAATAAAGGATTTGCGACCAGAAATGAAGGTCATGCTGATGACGATGTTTGAAGTAAACAAACCAGAATTTGAAGCCGTTTTTCCATCAACCCCAATTGATGATGTAATAAGAAAGCCATTTACATCTTCGCAGCTGCTAGATAAAATAAGAGGACTCTTGGGCACGTTGTCCCAAAAGACGGCAAGACGTATGGATATGCATAACGGGGCATAGAATATCAAATCCTTTGACAACAAAGTGTCACTGAAAGAGCTGATACAGCTGGGCAGGTTCTTATCTCGCGGATTGTTGTTAGCTGTCGCAGCGACCAGGAGAGATAGGAACATCATTTATAGTGGTTACCTCCATAAGATGATCTCCCAACGCTTAAATCGAATTTGCTGCTGCGTTACAACAAGGCAATACATATATGCACCCTGAGGATTTGAATAACATTTGGCTATGTTCCAACTGCCAAACTGCGTTCGCCTTTCATAGTGATATTTTGGATCATATGGAGAAAACACGGCATAAACACATAAAGAAATTTGATTTGAATACCGGTAGGCTCATTGAAGTCAAAGCGATGGTCTGACCAGACACACCCATTGTTATGAATACTACAATCCTTACACCCAATGTTGCGTTATATGCTATCTGGCTCATTATCGGTCTCCACAGCCTAACTGGGAAAGAGATCTGATTGATTAGTACCTGGTTATCCAGTTATCAAGAACAAGCTTCATATACCATGAAGCTTCCTGAAGAGTAACCTTTCAACAGGCAAGATAAATTGATAACTTCATCTCATTCTCGACATCCCCATCAATCCTATCAATTACTAAATCGATCATTTAGAGAGCATGTTATGTTGTTATGCGATAATCAGGATGAGTGTGATTCTGCTGCAATAGATTCCTTAAACGAAGGGCTTAGAACAGGTCAGCTTTGCATATATGCTTCAGTCTTTAACGGCGACAAATCACATCTGAGTAGAATTTCATCCAAAATAACAAACTATCAGGTAAATATAGAGAAAGGCAACTTGGTCATAATTGATTTTCTTCATTTCTGTGAATCTGCCAGGGCATCAAATCTTACACCGTTTGAACAGCTCAAAGTAAGGATAGAACAACTTTTACGTAAAAGAATATCTGAGGGGGAGGGTGATAAGGTCTTGATATTTGCCGATGCAGCTGGATTTCTGTCTGAGCATTGCCATTTTAACAAAAGCATTGATCTGGAAAGCTGGTGGAATGACGCTCATTTCGACTGGTTAAAAAACAAACAACTCAATATCACCATAATATGTCCACATCCTGCCACTGTTTTGAATAAAGAGTCAAATCTGTACGCTAAAAGCCAAATTGGCAATGTCCACAGCCTAATGGTTGAATTACAAAAGTGCAGGCTGAGAAATCGCAACGCTTTACGTGTGCTTGTTGTAGAACCCGAGAATGATATTCAAACAGTATACCATACGTATCTGGCTTCCGTAGGAATTGATGCGGTAATTGTAAACGATGTAAAGAAATGCTTAGAACTGATATTCTCTATGTCTGATGAGGCCTTCGAAGTAGTCATAATAGATACACACCTACAGGACAGCCATTCTTCTGCCATTGAATTAGCTAAAACAATTAAAAATACCAAACCCGATCAAAGAATTGTTCTTACTACTACGTCTCCATTAACTGAAATCAGGAACAAAGTGACATCGCTTGGAATTAATAAGGAAGATGTATTAGTCAAACCCTTTGCATTGTCGACGCTTATTTCTATAATCCGAGCACGG
>DAINBL010000047.1:0-2356 GCA_036732945.1 Nitrososphaera sp.
ATTATCAAACTAGATATCCTGATTGGGAAGGTAGCGTGGTGTTCCGGGTAGTATACCCCGCAGACTTAGATATTAATCAAAAGAAAGAATGGATCTATCAAAAATATCAACGAATGTCCAAAGTTGAAGAGGAAAAGACGCTAAAATTCAAAGCAATAAGAATGTCAATGGAGGAGTTAGGCAAAATGTTGGATGAGGATCGGGATATACAATACGTCACCGGTTCAGCTACATTAACGCCTACGGATTCCTACAGCATATGATTCGATTCAAGTCTAACCAGATTCAATTAATGCCAAGCCTGCTGAAAATCAGAAGATGTATGTCTATATCTCTGTCCAGTTTATGGCAAAACTATTTTCCATAGTATTATGGTGATTCTTGCAAGCTTGGTCTTGGTCCAAGTGTTACATCGATTTGAATGATCTGTCCATCCCTCCATACAGTAAGTGTTACTGTTTCTCCAACTTTTGTAGCCTGCTGTAGGTACCCAAGCACATCATCTATTTTTCTTATATCCTTGTCATTTATCGCCAAAATAACATCTCCTCCTAGTGGAATCTCCCTTCCGTCAAGTTGAGCTGGAGTATCGCCTCCTTGTACCCCTGCGCTGTCAGCAGGACCACCTGGCGCTGCCTCTATAACTAAAAATCCCCTGGGCTCACCAAGACCTATTGCCTCTGCTATTTCAGGTGTCATGTCTATTCCAGAGACTCCCAGCCAGGGATGCTGGTATGAACCTGTCGCGATAAGCGATGGCACGACCTGAGCTATTGTATCTGAAGGAATTGCAAATCCTATTCCTGCAAAACCGCCCGTCGTAGAAAAGATAGCAGAATTGATGCCAATCACTTCACCCTCCATATCCAAAAGTGGCCCGCCTGAATTGCCGGGGTTGATCGCTGCATCTGTCTGTATTACATCTGGAATGGAAAAGGCAGGTGCTGCGACATTAGAAAATGGATCTTGATAAACCGGAATCAGTCTATTTAGGCCGCTGACGATCCCTTCAGTCATCGAGCCAGAGAGCCCAAACGGATTACCAATTGCTACAACCTCTTGACCTACTCGCAATGAAGAAGAGTTTCCAAGTGGCAAAGGTTTTAGCTTATCTGTGGGAACGTCATCTTCTACATGCAGTACGGCAAGATCACTATACTGGTCTGTACCTACTAGTCTTGTCCGATAAACTGTTCCATCGATAAACGTTATGCTAATGTCATCATCCCCTGCAACAACATGATAGTTAGTGACAATATGACCGCTATTATCATAAACGAATCCCGATCCTAGGGTAACTCCCGAAAACATGTTATTATTATCAGTTGCTGTACCGCTGACCTGAACTACTGATTGTTGGGTCTCATTGAACAAATCCTCTAAAGTTAAGCTGTTATTCCTTGTTATCTGAACAGCATTTGTGGTAACATTGGCTGAGCTATCTACCAACTCTCCTCCTTGGGCAACTGTTGCAGCTGGCGGTATTTTGTGCCCTAAATTGTATTGAGAAGGAGTATAATACCCCAGACTGCCGATCGAAGCCAAGAGGGCACCAACACAAATAATCACAACTACAATAGCGCGCTTCAATTTCCTTCACTGATTTGGCTACTGCCGATATTTATTACCATCGCACGCATCTATAATAAGAAATGGCTATCGTCAGGCGCCATTTGATTTACTATTGCGAAAGCTATTCATCCGCCTGAATTATTTTTTAAAGACAAAAGTTTCCCATATTCTCAATAACTTTTTCTTTACAAGTGTCTAAGACTAATGTTATAATTACTAAAATTATAAAAAACTCAATGATTGTGCTCAAAATAAGCTTTGAAATATTCGAAGCGAAGGCAAAACTTACAGATTCTCCTTCTCAAACACTTAAACATTTAGCTTGTTCAAGATTTCATTCAAAGTAGTTTGGAAGGTTCGGTGAGCCCTGAACTAGAACAACCATACAAAATTTTTCTTTATGCTATTTTCTAGTTCACTTGATGGCTTTTCTAAGTCCTTGTGTGTTTGTCGCTTTTTCATTCTATATATAATGGCGTAGATAATAACATAGTGGGGAAAGATGTCTTCGCCGGATTCTCATGAAAAAGAAAGCAAAGGTTACTCGCCACATATGCGCGGAGTAGCATTGGGTATACTTGTAATGGGTGTTTCATTAGCTGCGGTAATCATACTCTGGACAACTATTGGATACAAAGGCCCAGATTTTTCAACACAAGTTATGGTAAGACAGCAGGAACGGCTACATGAACAATATGGATTACCGCCTCTGCCCGACATAAGCCCCGAAATGCTCCAGGTTCCACCATCCTTGAGGACTATTGCAACAGGTACTAATGCAACA
>DAINBL010000047.1:2456-8879 GCA_036732945.1 Nitrososphaera sp.
ACAACAGGTACTAATGCAACAACAACAGGTACTAATGCAACAACAACAGGTACTAATGCAACAACAACAGGTACTACTGGCAATACTACAGGGACAAGCACAACTAGTGCAGGCGGCGGTACTAGCGTTTCCATAGTCTCTGGCTCTTCAAGCCTGACTGATACTGCATATCAACCAAATCCAATTCAAGTTAGCGTTGGCACTACAGTAACATGGACAAATGATGACTCACAACCTCATACAGTCACATCAGGCAGCAACGGACAGCCAGATAACAAATTCAATTCCTCACCAAACTTTAATCCATTGCTAAATCCAGGACAGACATTTAGCTTTACATTTACACAAGCAGGCGACTATCCATATTTCTGTATGCTACATCCAAACATGGTTGGAACAGTCAACGTGAGCAGCTGACTTTTCTTTTTTGTTTAACTCGAACTCTCTCTTCTAAACTAGCGATATATATTATCATCATCATATTCTCTTAAAGCCCTTGTAATGCAAAAATTCTTCCCAATAATAAGACTCTTCAATAATATCGCATCAACATTTCCAGCACTACGAATTTGTCAGTCAGGCTGTTTTAGGCAATTTCACTGATCTTGTTTTAGGAACGTTAGATTTTATGCCAAGCAGTAATAATAGTTACTTCTGAAGCATAGCATCGCCTGATGATGAATTGGGGAATCCGTGTCCTACCAAATTGTAGATGTAAAAATGTCAATGTAATCCCTGATACATTTAATTGCTGCAGATGCAAAAACTGTTTCTAGTGATTCAACTGAAATACTTGGTCTTGGTATCGCAAAAATGCCAAGGCTTGAGTAATATTGTATAAGAGGAGCTGGTGGCAGACCAGAAAACATATTCATGAAATTAGTTTCTGACACTGTGTCTATGTATATGACTGATCTGCATCATCCTTTATCAGACATGAACACGTTTATCATGGCAAATATGGATGCCTTTGAGTGCATAGCAACTAAGCTTGATGTACGAGAATTTAGCTCGCAAAATGTCCCTGAAGAGATTAAGTCGAAAATCTTGGAAGCTGCACGACTGACAGGTAGCGGCCTTAACACTCAGCATTGGCGATTTATTGTTATAGAGGAAGAGAGAAACCTTAAAAAACTTGCCGAGGACAGCACAAGTGGTGGCTGGGTTTCAGGTGCCAATTTTGCAGTAATTGTGTTAACAAACCCTCGACACAAATTCCACATGATTGATGCCGGCAGGGTGGTTCAAGATATGCAATTAGCCGCTTGGAATTACGGTGTAGCATCATGTTTATTTACTGGAGTACAAGACGAAAAATTGCGCGGTGATTTTGGCATTCCAAAAGAACTAAATCCAACGATCATAGTAGGTTTCGGATTTTCTGCCAAAGAGATCTCTGGAAAGAGAAAGAACCGCATTCCACTAGATGAGCTTGTCTACTATGAAAAATATGGAAGCCCAAAGAGAGCATGAGGAGTGCTACTGCTAGTGTAAATTGCCTTATGATAGGATCGGCAGAAAAAGGAGGCTTTTTCTTATATTGAAGAACCGCAGAGGATATTTTGAGGCAACAGGTCGAAAGATTTGAGTACATCTTCTACAAGCAAGCACCTTTAAGAGAGAGGAATGGCTACTTTTCATAGTACAGAAGATACGCTATCATAAAGTCATGCCTACTGATACCGTTATCATTTTCAAGCGATATACAGGAAATGTCATTTGCAGTAAGCACCATTGCATTATTGCCAGAGGTAGGTTTTTAATGGATTGACAACAACTTTTACTGCCGGACTATGCAAGCAAACCAACAGCAGCAGCTTGACGCCATCGACAAAAAACTTCTAAACGAGATACAGTGGGTCTTTCCTCTTGTTGACAGGCCTTATCTAGAGATTGCAAAGAGGTATGACATTTCAGAGGAGGATGTTATGCATAGGATAGCATTCATGAAGGACATAGGCGTCATCCGCCAGATCAATGCCATTTTTGATACAAGGCGACTTGGATACAAGAGTGCCCTTATTGCGTTTGCAGTCAGACCTGACAAACTTGATTATGTGGCAAAGAAAGTCAATGAGCATCCTGGGGTAAGCCACAACTACGAGCGCAACCATGAGTACAATATGTGGTTCACGCTTGCAGTACCTCCTGGATCAGATATCAAGCGAGACCTTGACAGAATGACATCATTTGAAGGCGTTATCAAACATAGAGTCTTGCCAACACTCAAGCTCTACAAGATCGGCGTCAAGCTCGATATGGTTAATAAAGATCCGGACAAGCTTGTGCCGACGGACGACGTGAAGCATCTAAATCCAGAGAAAGTGCGGCTAAGTGAGCGTGACAGAGAGTTCATCCGTGAATTGCAGAAGGACTTGGCAATAACGCCAGAACCCTTCAAAGAGTTTGCCAATAGTTTAGGTGTAACCACAGCGGAATTGTTTGCCAAGGCCACAGAATATGAAAACACTGGCATAATGAGGCGCTTTGCAGCAATACTTCGCCACCGCGAAGCTGGCTTTGTAGCAAATGGTATGGTCGTATGGCATGTCCCAGAGAACAAAGTAGACGAAGTAGGCTTCAGATTCGCTGCGTTTCCACAGGTGAGTCACTGCTACAGGAGACCTGTGTATCCTGACTGGAGGTTCAACCTTTTCAGCATGGTACATGCCCGGACGCTGCAGGCGGCTGAAAAGATTGCTGCAAACATGTCAGAAACAGTGGGTATAAGGGACTATCAGATACTGTTTAGCTCACGAGAGTTCAAGAAAGAGCGCGTAAAATATTTTGTCTAGTGCATCCCGTCGGAGCTCTCTTAAGCAGTAGCTCTAAATAGCCTGTATGTAATTTTCAATGATGACAACCTGCAAGCTTCTGATGATGTGGTCTTGCAGAAGACACATCCTCAATTGTGCTCATTTAACAACAGGCTCGACATAAAAATTCTTTTCATACATCTCCTCCATTCTTTCAATTTCAGCGCTATTGAGGTATTTGCCGTCTGAAAGCGATGTAAACAGTTCTATTTCTTCAACGCTTATAATTGTCGGCAGTATGACTGAAATCTGCTTTTGCGACAGTATGAACTTAATCGCGAGTTCTGTGATGTTCCATCCCTTGCTGCTTGCAAGAGGTTTCATATTCTCTATCTTTTGCATCGCTTCAATGATGAACTCTTGCTTTCTAAAACTGCGGTGGTCGTTCTTGTCAAACTTTGTATCGGTACTGACCTTGCCCGTAAGAAGGCCTGATGCATCAGGAACCCTTACCATTATGCCGACATTGCACCGCTCTGCCGCCTGCATAAAGTCTCGCGCAGGGTCCTGCTCTAAAATATTGTAGACAGTTTGGAGGCATGTAATGTTCCTCTTTTCCATGGCTTTCAGGCCTTCGTCCTTCCACCCTATCGCTGGTCCAAGTGCCACCCCGTGGCTCTTGATCGTGCCTTTTTTCACCATGTAATCAATAGAAGCAAAGAGCTTGTCGTTTGCTATTGCGTCCATCTTGGGATTGTGGAGGCTATAAACATCTATGTAATCAGTCTGCAGGCGGTCGAGGCTCTGGGCAATAGCAAACTGCAAAAATTCTTGGTTGTGCTTTTGTGGTAGTTCACTGTGTCCTACCTGCTTGGCGCTATACATGTCATAGCCCCACTTTGTAGAATAGACCACATCGTTGCGCATATCCTTGAACGCCTGTGCTATAAGCTTCTCGCTTTTTCCCTTGCCGTATATGTCGGCGGTCTCGTAAAAGTTGATACCCAAATCATACGCGCGCTTTAGCATCCTGATGGCTTCATTATCGTCAACCTTTTTCCCCCACCAGTCAAGCGCTATAGTCCATGCACCAAAGCCAATCTCGCTTACCTTTATGCCACTCTTACCTAAAGTTCTGTATTTCATACAGCTATTGATAGCACTCCCTTTACTTCAGACGCTATTTTGTTGAATCGCAGATCATCCATTATGGCTCTGCCGCTTACATCTATGTCAAGCGGGATCCATGATCTGCAGCCAATCCATTCCGGCTTGTTTTCAACCAAGATCGGCCTATCAAGTTTGAAAACACGTAGGAGTATTACACTCATAGGCTTCTTAGGATTGTAATCCATCCTTGCATTAACATAGTTTTCGCTCCAGATATGGTAGTTTGCAAGCATTCTGAGAGTAATGCGGTCAGTTATTTCCTTGACTTCTACAGATTCTGCATAGCTTGTGATCCTGTTGGTTCCGGCAGCCGGCTGATCCTTTAGCACTTCGTCAAGTTTATTTGAATAGTCAGCCTGCAAATGATCTTTTGACTGGTGCTCGTACGTTGGAAATAGCAGAAATCTGTCGTGCTTGACTTCGAAACCTTGGCGGTATTCAAGTATACCGCCCTTACGTAAAAGGAGAACCTGTCTGCCCTCTTCAAGAGCCCTGCAGACGACAGCCCATTCTTTCAGCGCCTGCATAACTATCCTAGACTTTTAATGATGTCTTCAACTCCCTTATAAATGCAGACAATCATTGGAGTGTCACGGATTATATACTTGCTCACTTTGGTTTCGCGCAGCTGAATTATCAATTCCTGAAACGCAGTCAGATCTTCAGTTTCAAAGGCGAGCATGAAGTCCTGATCATCAAGGCCAAAGGAGTAGGTAGTGTTGAGTCTGATCTTTGGAAACTTACGTCCCACTAAAATGTGCTCTTCCATCATTTTCTTTCGCTCTTCAAAAGGCAGCAGGTACCATTCCCTTGACTTGACAAAGGGATAGACGATACAATACTTCATAGGCTGCTCGTCAGTCATAAATCCGGGGATTATCTTCGATGAGTAAACAGATGGTCTTGTTGCAGAGAGGAAAACATATGATGGCATCAGGTATTTGCCAATGACAGTTGAATAGATCTTGGATGTCATTACCTGCGTCTTTTCTAGAGAGTTAGAAATCATCCAGAGCATCAAGTCGCTATCTTCTCGTAGGCCTAGAGTTGAGTAAGTCCTCACCTTTATCTTGGTGTTAGCAACCTCAATTAGGTTAGCGAACTCTTTGGCTGCTTCCTCCTTGCCTATCTCATTTAGCCAGCGCCATTTAGGATCTAGCCTGTAGAATGAGAAGTTGAGAAAAGTTGTGGCCTGGGGTTCGGCTGCTGCTGCTGCTGCTTCTGCCATCTGGGTGGAAGTAATTTACTGCGGCCTAATTTTTACTTGTCTTCTTCTAAGCCGAGCCAGCTGTACCCCTTCGCTTCCAGTTCTTCAGCCAGTTCCTTGCCGCCTGATTTAATAACCTTGCCCCTTGCCACTACATGGACATAATCAAGTTTTTTGAGGTAGCGAAGGATTCTGGCATAATGAGTGATTACAAGCACGCCGGCGCCCGTATCAATTAATTTATTTATTGCCTCAGCAACCGACTTGACAGAATCGATGTCCAGACCCGAGTCCGGTTCATCTAAAATCGCGATATTCGGTTTGAGAACCAGCATCTGCATGACTTCTGATCGTTTCTTTTCGCCCCCTGAAAACCCCTCGTTGAGGTAGCGGCTTAGAAACGAAGGATCTAGTCCCACCGCGTCGAGGTTTTTCTTGACGTACTCGTGGAATTCACGAACTGTAATGAAGACTTCCCGGTTTTGTTCCTCACCAAGCGACTTGTTGAGAATGTTGTAGGCATTTCTCAAAAAATGGCTGTAGCCAACTCCTGGAATCTCCGTCGGGTATTGAAAGCCAAGAAAGAGACCCTTTCTTGCTCTCAGATCAGTTGAAAGTTTGAGGATGCTCTCACCTGCGACCAAAATGTCACCCGAATCGATGCTATACTTGGGATGGCCCATAATGGCATTTGCAAGTGTGCTTTTGCCGGAGCCGTTTGGACCCATAATGGCATGAACCTCACCCTTGTTGAGGCCAAGGTTGAGCCCTGTAAGTATTCCCTTGCCGTCAATGCTAATGTGCAAGTCCTTAACCTCTAGAAACGTCATATTATAACAGTGTTATACGCACTTAATATAAGTATTATGCGGATGAGAGTTCTGCTACGAACACAGGGAGTTTGCTCGACCTACTCCCGAGCGCGAGTTTTTGTTTAGTCAGAAGCAAATTCAGTTGTTTTCGATTTGGCTTAATAATTCTTCAAACAACACAGTCTTGCAAATATTGGCATCGAGGATCGCAGGTAACACATCATAGATAGCTTATTTCAAACATTCCTTTTTGGTGCTATATCCTTCAGTTGACATTTGATAGAAATCTTATCACCAAATTTTTTTGACCCTGAAATTCAAGTGGCCTGTAAGTGCGATTCTTGCAGTATTCATGTCCTTCGTGCATTGCAATAGTAAGTTGATTATCTTGCACTCTATTCGTGAACTCTGCCATTCTCTTGGCGCAAGATACTTCATCTCTCGGCTAAATTCATAAGATGTGCCGGCTGGGCTCTTA
>DAINBL010000048.1:0-3555 GCA_036732945.1 Nitrososphaera sp.
TAGTTCTATTTGGAGGAAGACAAACCTAATGGTAGAATAATACTACCTTGATGATATATCGCCGGCTATAAAAAACATCCAAGCTTTTCTGCAAATGCATCGTGCCAAGCACTCAACCGCCCTTCTTGCAACGAGAGTTATTACTAATGACAGGATGGGTGCGTAATTTTTTCCTCCTTTAGGATCATCATATTTTCCTCGCCCGCTGGAAAACAGAAGCGATAGAAAATGGTTGAAAATTACAGGTTTACTGAATGGCGGATATCCAATTTGAAGACTTATATATCCAGATAAAATTGAATTGAATCAATGGTTGAAAAGATGACCGCCGTTTGGCTAATTATTCTCACTATCCTAGTTTGCGCTGCGGTGCCAGGCGTGTTGATCTGGCTGACTACAGCTTCGGCTCCTGCAAGGATGTTAATGGGGCTCGAGGCGATTGCCAGTCTGCCAACAACATATCACGTGCTGCGATAGATAGCAGGATATAACTTACGGATTATTAGTTCATCAATTATGCCAATGGCATTTGAAGGGTCAAAAAGAAGAAGCCTATTTTTTTCAATGATCATACTGGCCTGCCTCATTGGTGGTGCCGTTCTTGCGACTTCCGCATTTACAAACTATTTCCGAGCTCAAGATCCGATCAACCAGTGCATAAACGATCCAGAATCTCAGCCTTTTCAGCTAGCAGTTCCAGTTACTGTAATTGAGGATGGGTTTCCTGCTCTTGTTCCAAAGGGGGTGGGTATCAAAGACGGGTGTATACGACCTGTCTATACTGTTGAAGAAAATGTAATTCAGGTATCGTATAACAGACCCTATGATTTTACACTGGGACATTTCCTGTACTACTGGTTAGGAAACGATCTCTTGCGATATGACACAAAGGTATTTGTTAACGATGTCCCTCGCACTGAGGGCGATTTTCGTGATATTGTATTAAAGCAAGGCGACAGGATTAGGATTGAATTTCAAAGGCGAAACTAATTATAAAATGTATTTTGAAGTACTGACAACGTGAAAGAGGTTCGTGCCGAGATCGAAATAAACAGCTACCCGGAAAGTGTATGGAAAATCCTCACTGATTTTGCTACTTACGATCAATGGAACCCGTTCATTAACAGGATAATTGGCCTTCCAACAGAAGGCAGCAAAATCGACATTTATATAGAAACGCCTAGCGGTAAGAACAGAAAATACTCGCCTAGGATTACCAAGGTAGAAGAAGGCCGCGAGCTTCGATGGTTTGGCAAAAGTTCTCTTCCCGGCTTTCTAAACGCTGAGCATATTTTCACTATCGAAGAGCTGCAGCCTGAGCGGGTGCGCTTTACCCAGCGCGAGGTATTTGATGGATTGCTCACCCGCCTGTTTGGAAAAGGCATTGATATAGATGTCAGGCAAGGCTTTCAACATATGAACGAAGCACTGAAAAAGCGGGCAGAGCGTAGCAGTCGTTAGCAAAAATATTTATTTATATTTCTTCAAAGATTAGTATCTGGTGCCAAACTATTATGACATACTTGGTGTCTCCCCTGACGCCAGTCAGGCTGACATAAGGAAATCTTTTCGCAATTTGGCACTAAAACATCATCCTGATAAGAATAAGAACTCTGAGGAATCAAAGCAAAAGTTCATGAAGATAATTGAGGCTTATGAAGTGCTTTCAGATGAGCAAGCAAGAAAGAACTATGACAGCAATAGCCGTCAAAAGCGTGGGGCTAGAACGAGATGGACGCCATCGGCAGATTTTGGAACAGTCTACAGCTACGAGGAAATCAAGCGGCGGTATAGACCAAACAACGTTGGAGGAGGTATGTGGGACATTAGTGACAAGGCTAGTTTCGGAATATGGAAGGCGACAATGCTCTTGTTTGCATGCTTGGCAGTACTTCTCATATACATCATGATTCTGAACTAGCGGTTGCGTCTCTTTCTGCCGCGCTTGTGCTCTTCTTCTTCTTGATCTTTAACCCGATTATACTTAGCATACCTGTATGCAAAAAACACCCCGATGACTAGGCCTGGCAGGGCAATGATGAATGATATGCCCGCTAGGAACGATAGAAATATAGCCAAAACACCGCAACTCAGTGAAGCGATCATAAGCATTAAAATTGCGGATTTTGTCGCTGCCAACTTACCTGAGGTAATAAGTTTGGGTATAAAAGTCATCTTCTGAAATGTCGCTCAAAAAGAATAAAAAGGGACTAAAATCAAAGGCGAATTACGATGCAGATAGTTGCCATAGGCAGCCGCGTTTTTGTCACCAGTTTTCAGCTAGCAGGTGTCAAGGGAGTCAAGGTTGAGACATCTGCAGAAGCACTCACTGAGATTAATAAGATGGACGAAAATAGTGGGATCGGGCTGGTGCTTTTGAGCGACGATATAGGTAAAGATATTCGCTTGCAGCTTACAGGCATAAGAGCAAAGAGGCCTATACCTCTCATCTTTGAGCTGCCGTCTCCGGGAAGCAAAAAAGAAAAAGTTGACTATCGTGCGCTTCTCAAGCAAATTCTTGGGGTATAGTCAAACGAGAATCGCAGGCTCTTCCGATATGCGTGCTGATACTAAATTTTTGGCTTATCGTACAACGGATCATGTACGGGCGCAGCAGCATTTATGGATCCACAATGTTAAAAATGGATAAGTGCAGATCACAGGATTTTCATTGATGAAGCCACATAGTCGCATTTGAAAACGAACATGCAAAACATCAGATGCCTTCATCGCTTCGTGCCATTCAAAGCTAAATTATCGTTACCTTGAGCAGGCACATTTTCTTCTGTAGTAGTCCTTTGAAATGATCTGAACAACAGGAGGGTATAGATAGTCTGCTCTTCAAATACTGCAAGCATAGCTCTGCTTCTTCTAGCGTTCCACTACTTAAGACCCTCTGGAGTCCTTACGGTACCCATATTAAATGTGTCAAGCTGAGTAAAGGCAAGTCTTGTGAAGCGCCTTGATATCAAACATCATTATGCTTCCAATATGGAGCACTTCAGCCTTCAACATAAACGTCATACTTTCAAAACGCTGACACGACAAGCTCCCTTCAACACCCACATTTCACACGCGGTCACTAATACATATCATAGACAGCAACGGGTATTCCATCGCCTGCAAAGGATAACCAGAATTCCCGGGTAACTTCAGCTGCTTCAGCAAACATACCTTTACTCATATTGTTATGCGTCGATTCTGCGCTAGCCACTCTCCGATCCACATAACATCCAGTATGCTGAAAAGCCTGTGAGTATTATCTTGCGCGGAGATTGATTTGGAGATTGCTTACCAAGTTGTCCATTGGTCTGATATCAAATTTAAGGAGACCTAAGTATGCGTCGCAAGATTAGTTCTGGTCAAGAGAAGATCAAATCCTACCTCTGTTAATATCTTTGACAGATTGCCAATCCGTCTTTGATGAAAAACAATTTTCTGCATTTGTCAATAATAGCTGTATTATTCATCATTCTGCCAGTTGATTGTCGATGCCTAAAGCAAATACGAAAGGCTGGTAGCCAATGTGATTTTATTGCTTTGTCAATAAGGTTT
>DAINBL010000048.1:3655-8804 GCA_036732945.1 Nitrososphaera sp.
GCAAATACGAAAGGCTGGTAGCCAATGTGATTTTATTGCTTTGTCAATAAGGTTTTTTCTTTGTCAGACCATTATATGCAAAGGTCAATATCATGCATTTACAAAAGTACCTCATATAACAAGTCGTATACCGTAACCGATTCTTAAATTGTTATTATTCTTCTAGATAAAACCAACATGAACGAATCAAGTTTTTCAGTACCTTATCGTTCTCTACAACGTATAATAACCAGAAATCGATAATCAGTTGTGCATGCAAAGAAAGCAGACAATAATTTTTTTTTTGATGGCAGCAGGACTTATCACATGTCCATCAATGGCCTTTGGCTTTTCTGGACCGGGTGGAAACTATAACACACTCTTAGAGAGCGTCTCTTTATCGGGGGGCGAGAATAATAACAATGTCGTTACTGCTCAACTCAGCGGCGGTACTTCTAATAGTACGTTTCAAGTTTTGCCCGACCCGAGTCCTCCAAGCATATCTGATCCTAACGTAAGAGTTGAAAAGGTCATATCGGGACTCGACTCGCCTACCAGCATGGCATTTTTGGATAATGATGACATTATTATAACACAAAAAGACGACGGCAAAGTGCGTCTTGTATCAAACGGCGTACTCCAGCCTCAGCCAATACTTCAGGTGCCTGTTGTAAACAACAGCGAGAGAGGACTGCTAGGCGTGGCTATAGCAAACACAACTGACAGCACAACAAAGAATGTCTTTCTATATTACACTGAGCCTGTTGGAGATCAAGCGAAAAACAGGATCTACAGATACGACTGGAGCGGGACAGGCAACTTGGTTGGAGGGCGCCTTATTCTCGATTTGCCCGGCGAACCAGGCCCCAACCACAATGGCGGTAAGCTAGGAATTGGACCTGACCGGATGCTTTACGCTGTGAAAGGGGACCTTAACAGGGACGGGATGCTAGAGAACGTGAAGGAAGGCCCGCCACCCGACGACACATCCGTCATACTTAGAGTTGACTACGAGGGAAATGGAGTTGGGAATCCGTTGTCAGGAGGAGAAGGAGCAGCCAATCTTACTAAGTATTACGCTTACGGCGTGCGAAACAGCTTTGGGTTTGATTTTGACCCGCTAACCGGGATCCTTTGGGATGTTGAAGATGGTCCGACCGAGTATGACGAAATAAACATTGTTCTACCCGGCTTTAATAGTGGGTGGCAGCAGGTGATGGGACCTTTGGAAAGAAATGAAGGAAACACCGTGGAGGATCTTGTGCAGTTTCAAGGATCGCATTACGCAGACCCTGTGTTCAGCTGGCTCCGATCCGAAGGCGTCACCGATATAGAAATCTTCAATTCTTCGACCCTTGGTGAGAGATACGACTATAACATGTTTGTAGGCGACATCAACAATGGCAACTTGTATTTCTTTACCATCAACAGCAACCGGACCGGTCTTGATCTTGGCGGCATCGCCGGCTTGGAGGACTTGGTGGCCGACAACGCGGAGGAGCTAAATGCGGTAATCTTTGGCAGGGGATTCACTGGAGGCATTACTGATATTGAAACGGGGCCGGATGGCTACCTGTATATTCTTACACTGTCGGGGGAGCTATACCGCCTCGTGCCAGGAGCACAGTCTGCAACAACAGCCGCCTTATAAGGCAATTTTTTCGCCTTCTACTGCCGACTTCTTCCGTATTGGTTGCAGAGACAATACACGCAAGGACTTCATATCCTGTCGTTAAGTAGCTAGCTGGCTGCAAAAAATATGCAGTGCTGTATTTGACGCTCAGTATATTGCGAGCTTTATGCCCTCTGTGTTTACAGTTTCTCCCCCTATATTGACGCTCACAGTGGTGTAGTCAGGGCCAAACTCATTAATGCTAAACTCAATTGGACTTGGGCCTCGCTGACGATCATCTACTGCTACAGCTGTAATATTGTCGAGAAGAGCTCTGGGTATACGTAAGGTTAGAGTTGAATCAGGAGCAACAGTACCGGTCAAGTTTGCATCTACCACTATCTTTTTTTGCTCTTCATCAACATTGATTTCTCCAATGTTAATTGTAGAAGGTGAATTTACTTCTATCGTAAAGAGCATCTGCTCCTTTTCGCCTATAGTATCAAGCGTATATATCTGGTATCCGCCATAATATATTTTGCCGTCAGGTGACTGTGCGATTCCAACTGTAGGGACGAAGGGAAAATGTTCGAGTTCTATTTTCAGCTCTTCAACTATACTCTTTTTGTCTTCGCTCAGCCTAAGACCATAAATATCACCGGTGAAGCTGCCAAAGAGGAACATCCCCTTGAGTTCAGGCAGTGCGTCGCCATCATAGTAAATCATCTGTGTTGGTGCTATTGTTTCCCAGTACGTCCTAAGGGGTTTGATTGATGTGTTATTAGTTCGCTCAGGAGGCAGGTTGGGCGGTTGGAGGGTGGGAAAACCATAGTTCCCTCCTTTAATTATAGAATTTATCTCATCATAGTGAAAGTCACCATTTTCAGTAGTCAAACCCGTACCATTACGGTCAAATGCAATGCCATACATGTTTCTGTGGCCCATTGTGTAAACAGGCAGGTTTGGATAGGGATTGTCTTGTGGTATTGTGCCGTCCTTATTTATGCGCAGGACCTTGCCTATCACTATCGACGGGTCTTGGGCGAAAATATGCTCAGTAGCATCGCCAACAGTGATATACAGCTTGCCATCAGGACCAAAGGCCATTGCGCCGCCTGAGTGATAGCCACGTGAAGCAGGAATGTTATCAAATATTACAGTCATGTCGGTACCGGTGTTGTTGCTGTCTGTGAATCTTAGAACGCGGTTGATGACTTTGCCGCCGTTACCTTTTTCAATATCTATTACGGCGGTATAGTAGACATATACGTAGTGGTTGAGACTAAAATCCGGGTCAATCGCAAGCCCCAACATTCCTTGCTCCCAACTAGCATACAGATTGTCCACGCTCGCAAACGGCTTCTCTATAATATTATATTCAGGAGTCATTATTCTTATTGCCCCTGTGTTCTTTTCAGTGAAAAACAGTCTGCCGTCTGGAGCAAAGACCATGCTTGTGAGCATTGTGATGTTTGTCCCATTATGTCTTTGTAAGGCATCGCTTGTGTCACCCTCAAATTTCCAGTAACCCATCAATCCTGGAGAAACATCCGACACGTCAAAGAGCTGCTTGATTTCATCCTCGCCAAGCATTCGGTTGTAAAGGCGAACTTCGTCAATAATCCCTGACCATCTGTTGCATGAAGAGCAATAAGAGGCCGACCCAATTCTCAATGGCAGGCCAGGATCCGGGTTATACTCTCCCATAAACTCCGCTTCGCCAGCAAGCAGACCATCCACATAGAGTCTGACTTTTGAACCGTCAAACGTTCCGGTTATGAGAGTAAACCTGTCTGTTGGGACTTGAATGTTGGCGGGGGAAAAGAGCGTACCATTGGTGTTGAAGACTCCAAAACGAAGAGTTGAAACTTGGGAGCCGGATTGGCCGCCACTGCCCCTGTTACTGCTAAAAACGTCAAACTGCCAACCAGAAGATTGCTGTCTGTTGCTATGTGAGACAATATGCCCATACGGCTCGATCTTTGTGGACTTGATCCAGAAGGAAATAGAGAATTGTTTTGGATTAAGCTCTGGCGAACTCATTATCTCTATTGACTCTCTATATTCAGCTCGCATTTCCAGCCCTCGGCCAAGCTTGCCCTCAACAAAGAGAGTGTCACTAGTGGTCAGCGGATGTACGAGGGTTGAATTACCCGTCTCTTCATATGCATTCATTTTATTCATGAGAAGATCGCAATGCATCGCGCCGCCATATTTCTGACATCCGAAGAGCTGAGTGGGGGATGTCTGCCCGTGCGCTAAAATACTGGGCTGCAATATTAGCAGCATGGTGGCAGCAAGCGCTGCTAACCCACCGGAATAGCGATTCATAGTAAGATAGGATTATGAAAAATTATTTAATCGTTGAGACGCCATTTATATCATGTAGAAATGAGGATTTCTCTCTCTATGAACTGGAGCAAGATAAATGGGAATCTATCATTGTGCGATGCGATTTATCAACTGAAGCATCTTGCTAGCAACATTTTCTCCGTAGGGGTTGCGCTCAATCTTGGCTTCAAGCATCATTTCTACGACATTGCTCAACGAGTCGCGTCGGTATAATGGAAAAAGCACGTTTGCCTTCAGAAGGAGGGTCTCCCAACGTTCCGAGACGTGTCTTAAAGTTACGCAGGGCCGCCTAAGTACAATGGCCTCCTCCTGGACTCCACCTGAATCGGTCATGACAAGGCGACAATTCTTCAGAAGATAAAGGAATTCCAAATAACCTGCAGGCTCTGTTGCAATGACATTTGGAGGCAATGTGAGACCATATCTGGCAAGGTTGCTTTTTGTCCTAGGATGAATGGGAAAGACTATCTTTTGATCTATACCAGACAGATGCTTTATCAACATCTCAAGCCTGTCAGGCTCATCGACATTTTCTTGCCTGTGCATAGTAAGCAACAAATACTTGTCAGGAAGATCATAATGGCTACCATATTCGTCTGCGACCTTTGCAAGTCGCCTGCAGACATCCACCACTAGGTTGCCAGTCACTGTGACGTTTTTCTCTATTTCCTCATAGGATAGAAAAGTCTTAGCAAGCTCTGTGGGAGGAAATAGGTAGTCCGAGGTGGAATCGATCTGTATCCTTGCCCTTTCTTCGGGCACGCTAAGGTCAAAGCAGCGAAGACCTGCTTCAACGTGGACGAGTGTCGAGCCAACTTCCTTTGCAGCAAGTGACCCTGCTAGGCTAGAATTGGTGTCGCCATATACTAGAATGTGTTGCGGCCTAATCTCTCTAAGGAACCTCAGCATATTTTCCTTCAGCGTAGCGACATCGGACGTATCGCAACGCAGATCATAATCCGGTTTGATCTTTAGCTCATCAAAAAAGATGCTTTTCATGTTATCCGAATAATGCTGCCCTGTATAGATCAGGGCATGCTTGCCTCGATCATCTAGCAACTGTACCAGATCGGCTAGCTTAATTATTTCTGGCCTTGTGCCAGCTATTGTAACAATGTCAACGACATTTTTCTCTATTTGCATCTTAACGGATTATTACGTGTCATCATTGTATTTCTATGGTATAGAATCATGCTGCATCTGCCA
>DAINBL010000049.1:0-8799 GCA_036732945.1 Nitrososphaera sp.
AGGAAGGGGGCAAAGTGGCTCACCTTACAATGTATGGCATCAATATCGACGATATTGCTGAGAGGCTGCGCAAAGAGAGCAAGGTATTAGTAATAATTGGTGCAGAGAAAGTCCCCCAGGAAGCGTACAAGCTTGCCGATTACAACATCGCGATTGGCAACCAGCCGCACTCTGAAATTGCGGCATTGGCAATTTTCCTAGACAGGATATTCACAGGTGAGCAATTTAAAAGGGTATTTGCTGACGCCAATCTGAAAATAGTGCCGACTGAAAAAGGAAAAAAAGTGCAGGAGAACAAGTAGTATGATAATCTTTTTCATTGTGTCGTGTCAGCAGTAAGAGAGAATTATGTGACATTAACCTGTGCCCTCACCTCTTCGGCGAGATGCGGAAATCATCAATCTCTATGGAGACAGACAGAGACACAGACACACCGAACAAGGGTATTATCTTGGTATACATCAGCGCTACTGTTTCATTAGGCTCACTATTGCCTTGGCAACCTCTGGTTTGCCGAAGAGCAGCTTTATCGCATCGTCCTTGCGCTTTTTGTCGGGACTAAGCTCTATGATATTGAGATTGCTGTTTATTAAAAATTCAAGGTGGAGTGACTTTCTTACGATGCTTGCATTTCTTATGCCAAAACGCTTGCCGACAAGGCTGTCAGGATTTGAAGGATCAAGCGACGATAGCCTGATAACTGCTCCTACAAAGGAATCGAGCAGCGCAAAGAGCGGATCGGGTTTATCTTCTTTTTCATTTGCAAGGCCCCATTTGACTTTGCTCTTTGTCATCGATGCTAAGCTATCAAATCTCTTGACAAACTCGCCAAACAGCGATTCCATAGTAACGCCGATTATATGATCTTCTGACCTAACAAACTGTGTCGTTACCTTTTGGTCAGTAAATTCCATTCCATGGTACCTAGCGTACAGCAGCGGCTGGCCATATTTTACAACATAGGCTTCGCAACCATCTATTTGCGATATAAGTTGCATAAAGTAGTTTTTAGATGTCAGATTCTTGATAGTTGCGTTCATTTTGGAGATTATCATAAGATTAAGAAGGTTCCTGACAAAATCGTCGGCGTAGCTAGGAAACTCCCTGAAATCATAAAGAATCTCCTCTACAACCAAGACAATACCGTCTTATACCCTGCACATCAGAATTTAATTTTTCTTGCGCTATATGCCCCGTAGACGTGATATGTGTCAACGCCGTCGTTTAGTTGCAAATATTAAACGTCTCGTCAAAAGCCAGCTTATTGACTGAGCGGTTCATATTTGTACCTTCGGCCGACCAGATAGCTAGGAGTAACATTGGCAGATTCATGAAAAAGCACGGCATATCCAACTGGTGCCAGCTGGTCAAGAAGGCAAACAGCGATATCGAGTGGTATTGGGATGCGGTCAACGAAGACCTTGGCATAGAGTGGTTCCAAAGATACGACAAGACCTATGACTCACTTGCAGGCGTCCCTTGGACAAAATGGTTCTTAAACGGCAAATGCAATATTGTTGCCAATGCGATTGACAGGCATGTCAAAAAGCAGCCGGATAAAGTCGCCTACATTTTTGCAAATGAGCAAGGTTCAAGGAGAATCACTTACCGCGAGCTTGACGAGCAAGTGAGCAGACTAGCAGGTGCACTGGCAACAGCCGGCGTCAAAAGAGGTGACGTCATTGCCATTTACCTCCCTATGATCCCAGAGGCTTTTTATGCGATCTTTGCTTGCTCCAAGATTGGGGCTGTCCATACTACAATCTTTTCAGGGTTTAGCGCGCATGCACTACACTCCCGGCTTGTTGATTCTAAGGCAAAGTTGCTTATCACCACTGACGCGGCCAGGCGACGGGGCAAGGAGATCGATCTTGCAAGCCAATGGCAAAAGGCAGTACAATGCACAAATGTTTCCAGAATAGTGACGATCGGCGGCAACTATGGCGACTTTATCAAAAACGCGGGCAGGGCCAAGACTGAGGTGATGAATTCAGAAGACCCACTGTTTATCTTGTATACATCGGGTACGACCGGCCATCCAAAGGGCACGCTGCAGGTGCATGGCGGCTTTACCATTGTTGCAGCCCAGCAGACAGCATATCTTATCGATATGAATCCTGAAGATATTTTATTCTGGTATGCAGACATGGGCTGGGTAACGGGGCAGGTATGGGTCGTATATGGAAGCCCGATAATTGGGGGGACTGCCCTTGTATATGACGATGCCCTAGACTACCCCACAGCTGACACATGGTGCAGACTGATTGAAGACCACAAGGTCAGTATCTTTGGAGCTGCCCCTACTGCAATTAGGCTCTTTATGAAAAACAATGTGCAGGCTAGCAGATACAATTTTCAGTCACTTAGAATTTTGGCTGCAACTGGGGAGCCAATAAACTCTGAAGCCTGGACTTGGTATTTTGAAAATGTAGGAAAAAGACGCTGTCCTTTGATCAATTTATCAGGAGGAACAGAGATTGGTGGTGCAATACTCAGTGTACTACCAGTCATGCCACTTAAGCCCTGCACAGTGGGATGTCCCGTCCCAGGCTTTGATGCTGATGTTTTTGATGACGCTGGCAAGAGAGGAAGTCAAGGATATCTAGTAATCAAAAAGCCATGGCCGTCCATGACGCGGGGGCTTTTCAACAGTCCCAGCAGATTCCTCGATACCTACTGGTCAAAATACAAGAATGTATGGTATCACGGGGACATAGTGCTTGTCAATTCCGATGGTCTATGGTACATGCAAGGCCGCGCCGATGATGTCATAAAGGTGGCAGGTCACAGGATTGGTACGGCTGAAGTTGAGGCGGCTGCTGCATCTCATCCGGCGGTCGCTGAAGCAATTGCAATCGGCAGACCAGATGAACTGAAAGGTGAGGCAGTAGTTGTGTGCATCGTTGTAAAGGATGGCCACAAGATGGACAGCATCTTGATAGAGGAAATTATCAAACGAGTAGAAGAATCGATAGGAAGATTTGCTCGTCCTCAAGAGGTGAGAATAGTGGCAGAGCTGCCAAAGACTAGGACAGGCAAGCTAGTGAGGAGGCTTGTTAAAGCGAAAATTACTGGAGGCAATATTGCCGACCAGGACTTGTCGACAGTTGAAAACCCTTGGTCACTTGATGGAATTTAACAAGTTATTTGTACATCTTTTTGCTTAATCAATGTCAATGGATGGAACCCATGTTTGCAAAGAAATAGCTGATCTACACGACAACATTGTCAGCGCCGAGATAGTTGAAAAAGGCATTACCATTGCTGCACATGTAAAGTCAGGCACACTTACAAAGCTGGAAAGACTATTTGCCCAGACAGAACTTTACATGAGTATTCTACAGGCAAATGCAGAGCATTTGGGCAGACCACATTATTTGATGGCACATAATGACAACACAGACCTCTTTTTCTTTCCAATAGTTGTCAATGGCAGAAAAATGATCCTAGTTGTAAGGGCATCTCTTCCATACAGTCATGAGGAAATAGTTAATAAAATGAGAGAACATGTTGGCAAGCTAGGACCAAGATATCGGTAACCTCCAGATTATTGGAACAGAGGTGGACGCAGAGAACTTCAAGAGCAATAGAAGGGGTAGAATATTATTCCTACTGATGGCCCATTTACCGCAGCCTCATTAGATGCTGCAGCAGCGGCAGAGCTTTTTTGCAACTCTCCGGCGACTATAACCCAGTCTGTTAAATATGACACAGCAATAAATATAGACATAGAAAAGACAAGCATCGGAATCTTGTCTATGTCATATGGATTCATAGGCTACCGATGATGAGGACAGATTTAGAGTATCTAAATAATTACTCTATAACTGATTGTTATATCCAGGCGCCAAGTTGCATATATGTTTCTTCTATTGCACTTTGTCGATAGAGGTATCTAGAACTTGCGCGGTGGAGAGGCCGATCTTATAAGGCTACAAGGAAGATTTATCTTGTCAAACTATCGAGTAGCAAGTATATACCGAATGTATATTCAGGATGAGTATGACACAAAGAAAAGGAATTTCGAGCTTCCGGGCAGCAGGGCTCACTATTCTCCGTCGCTTTCATTTACGATTAACCACATGTGGCTTGAGATAGAGCCTCACCTCCAGAGGCATATGATTAGTTGCGAGCAAAGGCTGTCAATTGTAACTCTGCAGGACATGGATACCATAGAGCTCGATGCAGCTGAACTCCAAATAAAGACGGTCTCTGCAGCAGGCAGGCTTGATTTTCGTAATCTTGATGACAAGCTTGTAGTTAAACTAGGCAGAACTCTAAAGGAGGGGAGTAAGATTGAGCTCTACATTTCCTATGCTGCCAAGCCGCGCAAGGGTTTCTACTTTGTCGGTCCTGATAAGGATTATCCTGAGAAGCATCGGGAGGCATGGACACAGGGAGAAACCACTGAAGCAAGGTATTGGTTTCCTTGCATCGATCACCCTAGGATCAAGTTTTCAAGCGAAATTTCGGTTATAGTTCCGACAGGATTTACGGCAATTTCAAACGGCATATTGCTAAATGTCGAGAAGCAGAATAATAATAAGCAGATCTACCGCTGGTCTGAAATAAACCCACACCCGGCCTATCTTACATCGGTAGTTGTAGGCGAGTACATCGAGATGAAGGATGGCAAGAACTTGTCCTATTATGTCCCCCCCGAAAAAAAACAAGACGCGCCCAGATCATTTGAACATACGCCTGAAATTATCAGGTTCTTTGAAGAATACCTCGGCACGAACTATCCTTATGATAAATATTCACAGGTGACAGTCCAGGATTTCGTTTATGGCGGTATGGAAAATTCCAGTTGCACTACGCTAACACTGGACACACTTCATGATGAAAAAGCCCACCTTGACTTTACAAGCGATTATCTTATATCTCATGAGCTGGCGCACCAATGGTTTGGCGACCTTGTCACATGCAGTGATTGGCAGCATATCTGGCTCAATGAAGGATTTGCCACCTACTGTGAGGCACTCTACTGGGAGGCAAGCAGAGGCAAGGACGAGTTCCAGTATTATATGATGCAGACTGCTGACGACTATTTTGAAGAGGCCAGAACTAGGTATACTAGGCCCATTGTAACAAAAGTATACAAGCACCCTGATGACCTCTTTGACAGACACACATATGAAAAGGCGGGGTGCGTGCTTCACATGATGCGCCACCTCGTCGGAGACAAGTACTTCAGAAGGTCCCTTAGAACATATTTGCAGCGCTTTGCCAATGGGAATGCCGAGACAGATGATCTGCGAAAAGTGTTTGAACTTGAAACAGGCAAGAGCCTGCAGCAGTTCTTCGACCAATGGATTTTTAGAGAAGGCCATCCTGAACTCAAGGTCGACTTTTGTCATGATAACCACGTTGTAGAGATTAAAGTCAAACAGTCACAGGCAGGCGAGCAGTTTGAGTTCCCACTCGAGGTAGAGATGGGTTTTCCAAATAGGAATAAGAAAATATATACGTTCAAAGTCCGGGATAGAGAGAGTGTCTTCCAGATCCCTGTTGACGACGGTGTAGAATGGTTCTCTGTTGATCCAGAATTCAAGATTTTAAAGACTATTTCTATGAAAGCTCCAAAGGAGCTGCTTCTCAAGCAGCTCCAGGAAGGGGATAATGTGATCAAGCGTGTGGAAGCGGCCAGAGCGCTCAAGGACAAGTCGTCAGATGCAGTAATTGATGCGCTGACGAAAGCCGTCCTGCACGATGAATTCTGGGGAGTATCGGCCGAAGCCGCAAAGTCACTAGGAGCAACCAAGACAAGCTATGCTTATGAAGCGCTGAAAGATTGCCTTGCAGTCAAGCATCCAAAGATAAGACGTGCAGTTGTAAAGGCGATAGGAGAATTCAAGAAGGAAGAATCACTGGAGCTGATTAGGCCATTGCTGCAGGACGATGAGAGTTATTTTGTCAAGTCTGAAGCCGCTACGGCTATAGGCAAGACCAAGAGCAAGAGCGCCATTGCCATCTTGAAAAAAGCTACAGAAACTACTACTTTTCAGAATATCGTGGCGCAAGGGGCAATAGCAGGCCTTAAAGAGTTTACTGGCGACAAAGAGGTTGCAGAATTTATGATTGAAAAGAGCAAATACGGAAATTACCATAGGATAAGAGAAGCTGCTACTTTTGCTCTTGGCAGGTTTGCAGGCAACCCAGCCGTCGTTGACCACCTGAAGATCCTGCTGACTGACAAGTGGTTCCGAGTCCGCATAAATACATGCAGAGCACTTGCGGATGCCGAATTGGTAACGGCCATTCCTGATCTGACATGGGTGATGGAGAATGACCTAGACTATAGAGTAAGAAGGGTAGCTGAAGAATGTATAACCATCATAAGAGGAGCAACAAGGAAGCCAAAAGAAGTCGCACAGATGAGAGAGGAACTTGAAAACCTCAAGTCAAAGAATCTGGAACTACTACAAAAGGTAGATAGGTTGGAGCGGGAGCTTCGATAACTTCTGATAACAAGGTCTGTAACTATATCCTGTTGGAGCGCAGGGGCTTATCACTTAGAAGAAAACCTGCAAGATAAGCAGGCAATCACCAGCAGTCCTATTACGAACTTCTTTCATATTATTTGCCCACTTTTAGATGGAGAAGCAAAGGCAGGTAATCAAAAGCAAAGGATTGACAATACAGGCATCAAGTATGGCATATACGCAGGTCATCAACTTCCAAGTATCTCCAGTCCAATCGTAAGTGTAAGAAATGAGCTACAACTTAAATTGCTTGTTGTAAAGGATGAACTGCTCGTGTTCTTTTATCACTAATTTATTGATAAAGGATAATAATCGTTTGCTGTCGTAACATACTAGCTGCAGACCGTCAAATTTACCATTTAAGTAAAGATTCATTATAAAGGATATAAGTTCATGGAGTGAGCTTGCAGGTGCAATGTCAAGATAGACTATTTGCAGAATGTTGGCCCTGTCCCAGTAACCGCACTTGTTAATTATTGCAATGCCATCAATGGGTCTGCCAGTCACAATCACACGTTCTTCTTTCACGAAATTTAGAAGGGCTCTACGGTCAAACTCGTACCAGTGCCATGACCTGACATATCTCTTTCCCGACAGGCGATAGATCTTGGACTGCTGAAGGTACTGCCAGATATCACCTATATCATCAGCATTTGCAATTCTTGCATTTGACTCTTGGTGCCTCGGTGTACCTACTGCACTGTAGTACATCCACTTTGATACTATCTTAAAACCATTCTTTTCTATCATGCTCTGCGAGGCAAAATTGGTTGCACCCACTATTGCAGATGCTTGTCGAGCGCCTTTCCGCCTACCATACTCTAGCATTTTTGCGAGGAGCCTTGTTGCAATGTAAGACCGGCGATGATCAGGGCGTACTCTTACACCTTCAAGCCAGATGCCTTTGCGTTCGGGACAGATAGCAACATGTGACATCGCAATCTTCTCCCCGCCAGACTCGACTACAAATAGCTGGCCATTCTTTTCTGTGTACCAATAATCCCACACTCTATCGATGTAGTCGCCCCAGCTGAAGGTATTTGTGCAAAAACTGAGGATCTCGTCCTTGTCTGATCTTCTGGCGGGCCTGATCTTTATCATAAAGTTTTCTTATAGTACCTGGTTCCATCATGCGGATAAGAGTTATTATGAGCTACTTGGCATTCTTAATGAATTCATGGACTTCTACAAGTGAGTCAATCTCTTAATATTATGACGACATAAGGATGTATTGTCAAACTGGCATATCGCCGACATATTTTGTATGCAGGCTTTTGATGTAAATGTAGTCCATTATAGTCTACACTTAGGGACGTTGCTGCTGCTGCTGCTCTGATTCTGCTTGGTCTAAGTACAATAGAAGGGGATACCACTCTTATTGCTTGTCGATATCAGTTCAATGTCTACATTCAACTTTAAACACAGTTGTATATAGTGGAGAAATTATATCATCTCTTGTTATGGCTGCAGCTCAATTTTGCGTATAGATCATAACATAAACATTTCAAATGTCAAGGCGTTTAGCTGATGAGTCTGTCCTAAAATCCTGCTTAAAATGGACCTCCTGCACTGCGCCAGTCACTATAGGATAGTCTTGGAGAGGGCTTGCTACAAAGGCCTTTGATTCGCGGAATACAGGTGTTCAGCTTATCATGTCATCAAGTAGGGTGTGCTTTTAGGCAAAAAAGCTCATGTTAAATTGGGCGATAAGGGCGAGAGTACTACTAGTACTACTCTTACTTGCTCACTGCCTTTGCTGATGACTCTGGGTCTGCAGTAATTACTGAAAGCCAAGGTTTTAACAGGTCGGGATTGAGCTTGACCAGATCTACATTTGCATCTCTCAGCAGCTGCGTGCCGTCTTCAGGGTAGTAGGCAAGCATCACTATCCTCTTTATACCGACACTTATAGCCATCTTGCTGCATTCTAAGCATGGAGCAAAAGTAGAGTAGAGTATAGCGCCCTTTGTGCTCCCAGCATTGCCAAAGAGGGCGCACTGCATTATTGCATTCGCCTCAGCGTGAGTGCACAAGCAGCGATCAAGGCCTTCGCCGGACTTGACCTCACCCTTAGTTCTGGCAAGACAGCGAAGACATCCGCCCTCATAGCAGTTCTTTATCCCTGGCGGCGTTCCATTATAGCCGGTAGCTATCTGCCGGTTGTCCTTGACAATTACTGCGCCAATGTGGCGGGTAAGGCAGTTTGAACGAAGCTTGGCTATTTCAGCTTGCAACATGAAATATGTGTCCCAGTCTGGCCTCTGCATTCTCTAGCAGTAGTGACAATTACTATAAAAATTGTTAACTCGACCGA
>DAINBL010000050.1:0-6227 GCA_036732945.1 Nitrososphaera sp.
AATGCAACAGCTGCCAATGCAACAGCTGCCAATGCAACAGCTGCCAATGCAACAGGGGCAACAACAGGAAACCAAACTGCTGCAGGCAACCAGACTGGTACTGCAGCTACCACGGGTGGTAACAATACTGCAGGGACAGCAGGCGGCGGAGGAACAACAGCAGGCGGACTAACAGCAGGTCAAGGCGAGGGCTCAGGCGGCGGTGCTGCAAGCTATTGAGGGGGAACTACCGGCGGCACTGAAGGTGGAGGCGGCGGCGGACAACTTGAAGGCATATTCGGAGGCGGTTAATAGAAGCTCGACAATAACAACAACAACAGACAGAGAGCCTCTCGGTCTGTTGATATTCCTAATTTTTGCTTTATGTATAGGGTAGTTGCACGCACTCCTTTTAATCATCTATTTTTTAAAAAAGAATCACTAAAAAGGACACAGATAAAGGAGCGGGTTCTGTAGGATGAGGAACGATAAACTAGTTTTCTGCGTGAATCTCGGTATCTTTAGATAAGATGGTCAAAATGGGATCTGCCTTTCCAAGGCTGATAATGCCATTGACGACACCAAGTCATTAGCTTTATGAGATCCTGGACAAGCCTACAATCTTGAGCTTCTATAAAAGTTGCTCTGCAGGCTTTAATCATGCAAAGATTCCGAATAGTTAGCATGATGCATACTTCTTTGTCTTCTAACTTAGCTAGATGCAGAGGCTCATGCTACCCGTAAAGTATAAATCAAAATAAGCTAATCTAGGAATGTCATAACGATGACAGAGCAGTTTGTTTTTTTAGGAGATAAATTTAACGCAGCAATTGCTGCCATGAGCTTGGGTGTTCTCTTATTATTGCCAGCTAATCTTGGGTTTGGGGGAACAATCATAGAAGAAGCCTTTGGACAATCGGAGCTTTCTCCTCTCGATGGAGGAGGGGAAGAAGAGCCTACTTCATCAGCAAACGCATCGACGTTTCTACTACGTGGATTTATAGGCAGCAGTCTACCTGCACAGGGTGGAGATGCTCCTGCTGAGAATAGTAGTAGTCATATTGTGAATGGGCGATGGAGAATATTTGCAAACGAAAGCCTTGTTAATCGGTTCATAGCCGAAATGGATCTAGCAGCAATCAATGGAACAGCACTCCACAATATTACCATTGAAGAGACTGTACCTCATCGGTTTGAAGTGACGGAGAGTGGAAATGGTACTAATAACACCACGGCAACTGGATCCATTCCTCCTGTTAGTTCTAATTTAATGACTCGTATCTATGTCGATGGCAACACACCTATCATAGATAATGTTCCAATGACAATATCGATTAGGGGTCAAGTTCTTGCCATAGAGGGTATTGCTATTGATGAAACAAGGATAACAGATACAGGACAACGGGACATCCTAAGTATAATTGATGGACAATCAATCTTTGGAATTGTATCAAGATAGATATATGCGTGTACTAGGAATTCTCCTCTAAACCTTGTATTTCATATCTAAATTCAGTTGTTTTGCTGCCCGGTACAACTAACTCCGCATAAGTTTGTCTAACAGAGAGACACTTTGCCATCGGTATTCTTGGTTCCTTGACAAGCGACTGTTTACCTTTTGGAGTTGATATCGAACCCTTGATTTCCTCGTGAGGGTTTTTACTTCCTTCGTATAAAGAGCAAGAATGCTGCCTGCTATTAACTTTAAACTTTCCTGTTTGGGTGATTCTGCTATATCATATACATTCAGATGAGTATAAATAGACTTTTGGTTATCGGCAAATCCTCCAAGTCCTAGTCGTGAGACTTTTGTACACTAATTCCTGACCATTCTAACCTATCACTTCCCCCCTCAATTTCTCTGTGTAATTGTGAAAGAGTTTTTGTATATGGATCAGACCAGATGGCTTGAAACTAGAGGCTGGATAGATTTGCTGAGAAAAGCAAAGATTATAGCTAGATACAATGGGTACCTGCTTTGTTAAGCAACCTTGACTATCTGGACTTTATGCCTTGATGGACATAGCCACTGAACTCAAATGGGATATGAATTCATGCATACCGCACGCCACTATCTGTTATATTCAATATCCTTCGTATTATATTGCTTAACCACACCGCTTCGCTTGTCATCACGATCGCCTTCTGAAAAGTCCTCTAAAAACAGGAAGAAGATATTCATCCTAGTGGCTATAGTTGCAATAGCAATAATAGCTGCTGCAGTCACAATGGGACAGTTTTTTGTTCAGCAACAACACCAACAGAACCCGGAAGCACCTAATGTGAAGTTTATGACATTTGAAGTAGATAAACAGGAAATAGCAGTTGGAGAAAGTACCAACGTTTTGATCAATGTGCGAAATTCAGAAGATAAAGTAATTGATGATGCCCGAGTAGTGATGACGATTGAGCCATCTGGTTATGAGCCATATCTATCAATAAGCAACAGCGCTATACAATTGCCTACGTTTTTGGGCAAAGATGCAAGGACAGGGGAAGTCAAAGATTCTATAACTGCCACAGCATCTCCCGCAAAAGAAGCAGTGTATGTTGTGAAGGGGATGGTTTTTGTGAAGGATACTCAAACAGACATCAAAGAATTTCCTTTAACTATACGCCAGTAAAATAAGAAGCAGGACATATACCCCATCTTCTTCGGGTTATCGTAGGTAGGTATATGTTACTTTTGATAACAATATCATTGCTTAAGCGTCTTGAATTTCCTAAGGACTTACCGCTAGCATGTTAAATTCCCCTTCATCTAGCGATTTCGGTCTTTGTACTACACAAGTTATTCGGACTTTGTACTAGTAAAACCAACTTGACACATAGCTAATACATTGGAATAAGACACAGGACGATCAGGTCTCCTAGCGATAGAGTAGGATTTACACACATAGTATTGAATAGAGACACAATCGACTGTCAAGTTGACAGAAGCTCTGCTCTTATCTGTCAGTTGACGCCATATCCATGCTTTCTATACAGAAATACATTTGTGACTTGAGGTTCAAAAAGAGAATATGGAAGATGAGGTAGGTTCGTCGTCACATGTCCAGAGTCAAGATCATGTGCCAAAGGCTGAAAGAGAATCACGTAGTGTACATGAGCACCATCAGCACAACCATCCTTCTGCCCAACCCAAAATGACTACTACGACATTAACGGCTGCGACTTCTTCTATGATGCCTGCAATGACAATTTACAATGTCAATGTTCAATTTGATCCAGCAACTCCACAAGCAGGCAAACCAACCAGCTTAAGTTTGGTAGTAACTGAGCAAAAGATAGGTGAACCAATCAAGGATTTTGATATCATACATGACAAACTTATGCATTTGGTAATAGTCAACAGAGAAGACCTCTCATATTTTGCTCACATCCATCCAAAGCTGGACAAAGAGACTGGTATTTTCAATATCGCTCACACATTCTCAAAAGCAGGTAAGTACAAGATGTGGATCGATGCCAACCCCAAAGATGGAATGCAAATCCTGGCAGCCTTTGCTTTCAATGTTGAAGGTAAACCAGTTCACAGCCCTGCTACTATTGTACCTGACACGCCGTCCAAGAAAAAAGTGGTGATCGCTGATGGACAGAGCTACCAAGTTACGTTAGATTTTCAGCCAAAGCCTCTAATTGCCAGGAGCAGTGTCAAAATGACTTTCGAAATCAAAGACGCAAATAACAAACCAATCAGCAATTTGGAGCCCTTAATGGCTGCTGGAGGTCATTGCGTTATCATTGACGCTGATAGTCATGAGTTCCTTCATGTTCATCCTGTTGAAGAGGTTGGTGGTGATGATGATGTTGCCCACCGGGTACTGACAAGACTAGCAAGCTGGCGAGTAGGACCATCTGTTTCTTTTATGGCAAATTTCCCAAAATCAGGGCTATACAGAGCATGGGGACAATTCCAGCATGAAGGAAGACTTCTCACAGCAGATTTCACATTTGAAGTCCAGGATGAACTCAAATTAGCCACTACAATTTTTGCAATAGCAAGGGAAAGTAACAGATCGGGTTACTTAGACTATTAGTTATTATCCTTGCCGGCAACCTCCTACCGCATTTTTCGTGCTGACTCTGTTCTATCAGAAGGGTGGATTGATGATAAATAAAATGCATGACCATCAACATATTGAGATGTCTTCTACTGCAGGAACACTTCAAAACACAAAATGGCAAAGCTGCATAGATGCCTGCATGCGCTGCGCTGAAGCGTGTGAGTTCTGTGCCACTTCTGATCTCAAAGAGCAAGATGTCAAAATGATGGCAACCTGTGCTCAAATCAATCGAGAATGCGCGGCTGTTTGTTGGACATCAGCATCATTGATGTCTATGGACAGCCAATTTGCAAAGCAATTCTGCAATCTGTGTGCTGACATCTGCGATGCATGTGCTCAAGAATGTGAAAAGCACAATGTGGACCACTGCAAAAGATGTGCCCAGACATGTCGCAGCTGCGCTGAAGAATGTAGAAGGATGGCTCGGTAATCGAGCCACTCCAATTTTTTTGTTTTATTGGAACTATTATTAGCCTGTTGGTGCTGCTACTACCACTGCCTCCTCCTTCTTTCCGCCAGACGTGTTAGGGTTCCTAATAGTCACGAATGCCACGATAGCTGCTATTGCAGCTACTATTGCTGCAACTGTAAATGCAAGGTGAAAGCCATTGTTTAGTGCATCGATTGAGCCGATGCCATTATTCTCATCTAGTAACGTCTGTGCTGAAGCAATTGCCACCATGATTGCTAAGCCAAGAGCAGATCCAATCTGGTAGCTTGTATTTACAATTCCAGACGCAAGTCCTGATTCTTCTTTTCTCACATGTGAGACCGCAGACATAAGTGCGGGGATGTAAGCTAGAGACATACCTCCTGCTGCAACTAGTGAAGCGGGAAGCACATGTGTTACGAAGCTTCCCCCCTTGTCGGAAGGTGTAGCCACAAACATCAGCATCGCAACTGCTAGCAGTCCCAGACCAGCAACCAAACTATATTTTACTCCAAGACGACCTATCAGCTTAGAGGAAGCGCCAATCATCAGAACCATTATCGCAGCTGTCATTGGCAAGAGGGCAAGTCCGCTTTCAAATGGTCCGTATCCCTGTATCTGCTGAAGGTAGAGGTTGAGGAAGAACCACATTGGTATCCATGCTGCCCCAAGGAGAGCCATTACTACATTGCTCGCTAAAAGATTAGATGTCTTGAATATGCGCAAGGGCATGAGAGGTTCTCTGCTTCGCTTTTGTATTATAACAAATGCACCTAATAGACCCGCAGATGTCAAGAGCAAGGACACAGTTTGTGGTGAACTCCAGCCAGCATCATTTGCAGTGACAATCGCATAGACTAAAAGGATTAGTGCTCCTGTAATGGAGAATGCTCCTAGGTAGTCAACCCGACCTTTGTGTCTTGTGCCATGCGGAAGCAGTTTCCAGGTTAGAGCCAGCACTGCAATACCAACTGGGACATTGACAAGGAAGACCCATGACCAGTCAACCCATGCAGTTACTATGCCGCCTAAGAAAACGCCTGCTGTGCCTCCAGCCGGTGCTGCTGCACCCCAGAAGCCCATAGCCTTATTTCTCTCTGATGGAACAGTGAACAGGTTCATGACAATCGAGAGCGCAGATGGAGCTATGAGCGCAGCTCCGACCCCTTGAAGCGCTCTTGCGGCTATCAGGACAGATCCTGATGGCGCTAGACCTGCAAGAACTGATGCAGCAGTTAGGATTGCAAAGCCAATTACAAAGATCCTGCGCTGTCCAATTATATCGGAAAGCCTTCCGCCAAGTAGCAATAGTGCACCAAATACAATTACGTACGCGCTAAAAATCCACTGCAACTCTGATTGCGAGAATCCGAACTGCTGTTGTATTGCTGGTAGCGCTACTCCGATGATTGATGTATCCATAATGATTAGAAATTGTGCTAGTGAAAGCAGTGCCAGTGCCTTCCCGCGACGCGGGTCTTGTGGTGCTATTTTTGATTCTTGTATGTTGTTATTACCTATCTTTTGTTCTTTAGTCGTCTTAGTCGTTGTCATGGCTTGTAGTTAAGTGAATGGTTATATAGCAACCTAGGTTTACAATTGTAAAATTACATGCGTGACCTGCAATCTTACAATTGTAAACTGCAGTCTTTATCTAAGAATACCGTCTTAGATTCTGTGTATGTTCAAAGACCCTGTGTGCAATATGATGGTGGATGAGAAGAAAGCCAAGTTTGTGTCAGAATCTGGCG
>DAINBL010000050.1:6327-8797 GCA_036732945.1 Nitrososphaera sp.
GTGTGCAATATGATGGTGGATGAGAAGAAAGCCAAGTTTGTGTCAGAATCTGGCGACGGAAGAAAGGTGTATTTGTGCTCAGCAGCATGCAAGAGCCAGTTTGAAGGAAATCCTGCCAAGTATGGCTATTAATGGCAAGTTGTTCGAGCTGCGGCATAATATAGACCCTTTATTTTTGCAATCAATTTTTGATCAGCAGCTCAAGTACAATGCATATCTAACCAACAATACTAAAGGAGATTCATTGAGTTGCTGTGTGCAAAAGAAAATGACATCGTCATAGCATCTTTACCCTTTAGTGTCTTTCAAGCAAACCTAGCGCCTACTCGATAGCGGGGCTTTGATCGATATGTGGTGCAATATTCCTGAGATATGTTTGGCTGAAACAACATTTTACGTCTATAACCAACTTTATAAGATTCCTTAATGACTTCATTAGGAATGCTACTCAACAGTCAATTCGGTAGTTATCATTATTGGTTATCACAGGATCGCAGATGCATGAATTGGTTGGCAGAACATACTCCACTTCTCCTCAATAAATGCCACGCATCTAATCTTATTTTCTTTTCTTGTCACTTTTTCAGTCGACCATATGACGGAAACGGATACGGATAAGACAGCATCAGGCTGAGATGCGGCTTGAAACATATGAAAAAATCCTTCGCAGTGAGATTCGTGATAATTAATCATTTACTACCTGCAATATTACATTGCTGTAGTCGGTTGAAAGCCTGCTAGAATTAGCAATAGTACGTGTATTGCTCCTTTTAACAAGGGCGGGAGATGAAGGTGTATGTCAACCTGTAAGTTGCTACAGAAGTTAAAGTCAAGCAACTACGGTCAGCGGATGATTAAGCAAGCCAGAAGAGATGTTACATTGAGAGAACCCGTGTAAGGTGCCAGAGGCTAAGAAAGGTAAAGTGTTTGTTGTCAATCGACTTACTGCAAAGGGCAAGCAGCTCATGTCAAAGCTCACTGAGTCAAATGGTGGTGGTTAGAGCTTGCCCTTTGTTTTACTCATACCTCATAATACTTAGAGCTCAACCCTCATTGGTATTTAAAAAACATAAGAAGCAGTAGAGACTTAATAATAACAATAATACAATGCGCTTAGCTGCTAGTATAGGAATAATTATCATAGTCCTAATCACCCTGGTAGCATTATGGTATGGCTATCAGGAACTTCAGAGCCCTTCAGTCACACAGCAAAAACAGTTAACGGCACTTGGATGTATACCAACTAGCCATGACTCTCAGGGCTCGCCAACAGCGTGGTCATGTCCTAGCGATTAAAAAAGCCAAATTAATCAAAAGCAGTTATTGAGCTTTTTAGTGCTAGAAGCCACAAGATATTATACTCTTATTATTATTATTACTTTCAGACACCTTTTGTTAATAATAAAACCATCCAATGTTGTGAATACTTGTTTCGAAGACAGCTCTTCAAACTTACTTTTACTTCCTTGGCGGTATTTATTGTACTTAGTATAGGGGTACCACCATGGAAAACACAATTGGATCCACTAGGCAAATAGAGGAGACTGGAAATTATCTCCAGCTCTTTATTTACCGAGCACCGAAAAAGAACCATGATGCCATCGCAAAGAACCTAATGCAATTCGTGCCCTGGTTCAAGAAAAATGGAGTAAGAGTTGAGTACTACCAACTTGGCAAAAGCGAGACCCAAGGCGCAATAGACTCTGCAAAAAAAAGCGGCATGGACCTTCTGGACAGTATCGACAAGACCCTTTCCACCCCCGACGGAGATGAGGAGGAAGTTTGGATAGAGCAACAACACTTTCGAGACCACAAGCACAGTGAGGAAGTCTTAGCAAAGATGATGCAAGACAAAAGTATTGAGCCACTTGGGAATGAATTCTTTGGACTAGTCACACAGGGAAAGAAACTTATCACAGGCGGATTTATCCGGCTCAGGGCGTAGGAATCATAACAGCTTTAATTGATGGTAGCGCTGTTAATCTTCCACTTCTTTTTCTTTCTCTGACAACAATAACCTTTCGACTTGCCTCTATCTGCTCAACCTGTCCTCTGCAGTCGGTTAGCTGCTTGAAATGGTATAGGAGTATAGATATCCATAGTATTGAATGACGTCTCACATACTGAACATAATAGGCGCAAGCTGAGATGTATAATCTAGGAATATCAAGCATCATCCCATCAAACTCCTTTTTGTCTTCTTGTCTAAAGCATTGCAAAATGGCTTCCATTCTTCCTTCTCTATTTCAAGTGCAATTCTAAATGATGGTATTATTCTAACCGTCTGTTGGCAGTGTTGCATAAACGGTTGTTCAGAAGGGGTGTTGCATCCGTTTGTCGTCGTCCCGCTCCCAAGCTTGCTACTGCTGCTTTCCTCTTGCGGCTATGAGTTTTGAAGCATGCGCTAATCTCCCGTAGATGAGCGCCGGGAGAGGGATTTGAACCCTCGGGACCCTTACGGGTCACAAGC
>DAINBL010000051.1:0-2144 GCA_036732945.1 Nitrososphaera sp.
CTTTGAGTATATGAATGTCCACTTCATTTGAGCACGTTGGAACCCAGCGGAGAGGATCGAAACCAAGTTTTCGGTATAGATTGATATTTTCCCAAAAATTATCAGACAATCTCACACTATCTCCCCAAGCAATCACTCTAGTTAATTGACTATACTATGGAATATACAGAAAAGCTTGTTAATAAAGGAGTACTCTTTTGCCTATATTGAGCTTCAGAAAATAGTAATCATTATTAAAATACATCAAAACCCAGAAAACAACTATTATAAGGAGTTGAGACCTCAATCTCTGCATTATATGACTTCACAGAATCCGACGACGACGACGTCTATGGATATTGAAAAGCTGGCAGACGAATTTGACAACAAGACCCCCCAAGAAGTCTTGAAGTGGGCCTTGGACACTTTTGGAACTAAAATTGCCCTTGCATCAAGTTTTGGTGCAGAGGATGTTGTCATCATAGACATGATGGCAAATATCGACAAGGATAGGGCTAGGGTCTTTACCCTTGATACGGGGCGCCTTAATCAAGAAACCTATGATGTGATGGATGCAATTAGAGGAAGGTATGGAATTCCAATTGAAGCGTACTTTCCCGATCAGAAGGAGGTCGAAGAAATGGTCAGGCCAAGAGGCATGAACCTAATGTATGAAAGTGTAGAAAATCGCAAGCTGTGCTGCGAAATAAGAAAGGTGCACCCACTCAATCGCGCACTCTCTGGTCTTGATGGCTGGATAACTGGGCTTCGCCGCGACCAAGTCGTAACAAGGGCAACGACTAAAAAGATTGAGATAGATAGCGGCCATGGAGGAATAGTGAAGGTCAATCCACTTGCAGACTGGACATCTGACATGGTATGGGACTACATTCAAAAAAATAACATCCCATACAATAAGCTTCATGACGTAGGCTTTCCAAGCATTGGCTGCGAACCATGCACAAGGGCAATAAAGCCTGGAGAGGACCCACGTGCAGGGAGATGGTGGTGGGAAAGCGCTGCGCAAAAAGAATGCGGCCTCCACTTTGACCCATCGAAAAAAAGAGACTAGTAGTAATAGTAGTAGTAGTGATATAGAGAGTGGCTGGATCCATTCCGTCGCCCCACGGAAGTAAGCTCATAAACAGATTTGTTCTTTCTGACAGGAAAAATATGGATGGCATGTATACGTTGCAAGTAAGCAATGAGCTCCGAAACGACGTCGAAAACATTGCAGATGGAATCTTTAGTCCCCTTGAAGGATTCGTAGGCGAGCAGGATTTCAAGAGCATTGTCAATACAGGCAGGCTGAGTAATGGGATTGCATGGACAGTTCCAATAAGTCTTGACATTGATGAACAAGAAGCACGCAAGATGGAGGATGCAGGGCAAGTCGCCCTTGCATCGGACAATAATGAAAAATTTGCGATACTGCATGTTGAAGAGGTTTATTCATTTGACAAGATCGCATGCGCAAGATCCATCTACCAGACCGACGACATCAAGCACCCTGGCGTTGAAAAAATGGTCAACATGAAAGATAGGCTGGTTGGCGGCAAGGTCTATGTCATTAAAAGAATAGAACAATCACCGCTGCGGAAGTACAGGATGACACCAGTAGAAACAAGGGGAGAAATATCACGTAAAGGATGGAGATCAGTAGTTGGTTTCCAGACAAGAAACGTACCGCATGTTGCCCACGAAATGCTGCAAAAGGCAGCTCTTAATCTCTACGATGGTCTTTTTATCAATCCACTCATTGGCAAAAAGAAACAGGGCGACTTTAAAGATGAATTGATTCTTTCTACCTATATTGCGCTGATAGACAGCTATTATCCAAAGCAGATGGTGATGTTTGCTACACTCCACACAGATATGCGGTATGCTGGGCCCAAAGAGGCAATCCATCATGCAATAATGAGGAAGAATTTTGGCTGCTCGCACTTTATCGTGGGAAGAGATCATGCAGGAGTGGGCAACTATTATCACCCATTTGCAGCACAGGATATATTCAAGGATTATACCGACCTTGAAATACAGCCAGTGTTCTTTCCTGCATTTTATTATTGCAAAAGGTGCCTTATGTACTCTAATGAAAGAAATTGCCCTCATGGACGAGAGTTTAGAGAAGAGCTGAGTGGAACCAACATGAGGAAGATGGTAGG
>DAINBL010000051.1:2244-8775 GCA_036732945.1 Nitrososphaera sp.
ATGGACGAGAGTTTAGAGAAGAGCTGAGTGGAACCAACATGAGGAAGATGGTAGGTTTGGGCGAGATGCCACCGAATCACCTAATGAGGCCTGAGGTTGCAAAAATGATCGTTTCGTTTACAGAACCGTTTGTCTAGTTATGAAGGAAAAAAATACAGACGTGATGCCTTTATGTGTTTGTCTCTCAACCTAGCATCTTATCTCTATGTATACAACATTGTCTATGTGCACCTGGAGAATAAATTAAAGTAGAAGAATAATCAAGGAAATAGACACATATATATCCAGTCTACCTCTACTTCTTCGCCTCGTCCACTTCTTCCTTGACTGTCCTGTATGTGTCTGAAGCCTCTCTAAAGGTTTCTTCGATATTACGCATTGTACCGGATTTTTTTGAGTCTTCCACTGTAACCCTCAATTCCCAGGCAAGCGCTTTAACTGCTTCTAGCGTTTCTTTAAAGGAAGTGCTCAAGTCTTTCAAGTCTTGACCACTGATACCTGCTTTTGGTCCTCCTCCTCCTCCTGCAGATTGTTGGCTATCACTGCCGCCCCCAAAAGAATCCATCTTGCTTCGGACAGCATTGATCAGGTCTTTTGCATCGTCAATGACACCTGTCTCCTTTAATCCTGTCGTAGTTTTATCCATCGTTGTAGACACACTGTTTATATTCTGAGATATGACGCGAATGTTTTCCATATTTTGTTGCCATTCCGGCGTCTTCATTGTCTCCATGATTTCTTTGGCTATGACCGCGATCTCCCTTATGACTTCAAATGACTCTTGAACGCCAGGTGTCCCTAGCTCACGCATTATCGCTACCGCATCAGAAGCAGTCTCTTTGATGTTATGCAGCTTCCCCTCTTTCTCTGTCATATCTGTGAATACTACTACAATATTGCATGTAGCAAGTTAAGTAGAATATGTCACAATTATATGACTATATAATTGTAAATGTTGATCTCAATGAATCTTATAGAAGAATACATATAGACTCTCTCTAATAGGCAGGAGCTGACCATCAAGACTCGAATCGGATTTCTCCTTTGAAGTTCTAAGGAATACAACACACGGTGCAGCCAACTTTTGGGTCCTATTTGTTGGAATCTATGCTGAAGTGGAGGATTGGACAAATGGCTTGTATATAGTACCTTCATAACGGTCTTCAAAACGCTTTTTTTGCTTGCTCAAACCCAGCCTCTATTCATGCTACGGCCATATCTTCTCGCCATACTTACCAAAGAAATAAAAAAAGAAAAGGAAGGTTTTGGGGGATGGCAGAATAATCGTGTCTATCATCAAACACCAATCACTGGCGAGACAACTACTGCGCTGCGGGAAGGCTGGCTGGTATTGATATCTGATGTTTCGAATCTGCCGTAATTTCCCCCAGGATTGCCAAAACCCATGTGGTGTCCACCACGACCACCATAACCACCACCGCTGCATCCTAGACCGCCGAAAAATAAGGGCATATCTCCAGACGTGTACAATGCTGCACCGTTTCCGGCATCCACTATTACAATGCGGCTTGTTTGAGTATCAAAGTTTGCAAGCTTGAAGGTGTAAACTAAATATCCTTGGACAACTCCTAGGCGGCCTGAAATTGCAGTCCCGTTTCCAACCTGAGCCTGTGCGGTTTCTAATGCAGTAGCAAAAGGTACTCGCACATTATCTTGTATGAATTGGTTCGCTTGCTGTTGTACGCTTACAGAGCCATTGAGTGTGGGAATTTCCATCTGCATTGGATTTGGCTGAGTACTGTTAGTTTCTTGGGCAAATATTTCGTGTGGCGCAATAGACAGAACCAAGCCCGCTATTGCCAGTGCTATAGCTATGGTAGCAAACATCACGAATGGTTTGTTACTCTTGTTTGTCATCACCTGGTTTAAGACATTTTGCCATATATATGTTGTCAAAAATGTCTCTATCTAACGATGTTTTTGTCCAACTGGTCTTATCGAAGCCAAAGAGAGAGGAATAGGAAGAAGAAGGAAGTGTCAAAGCAACCACCCATTCAATATCAGACAATGTGCGTCGACCGCTGAGTCAAAGATTAGGACGTCCAACCCTGTATTTATTCATGAAAGTGTATACGCTAAGTCTGCTCGTGGTCTAATGGCTTTTGATTACAATCTTTTAAAGCTACAAATGAAGGAGATATAGGAGGATAGCGAGCGCTAGAAAACTCGTCTCCTTGATGGTAGTCGGCTCCCTGCACGCTACTCCACCATTTGTTATGTGCAATATATCCATGATAAGCAATAAACTCAGAGTCTGGGCTTGTTGCTACAGGGATAGAGATTCCTATTGTACTGACCAGACCAACAATGAGCAAAGAGGAGATGGCTATGGCTTTATTTCCCGATGAGATCTTGAGCCTTGCGATAACTTGAGGAGGACTTTTCTCTCCCGGGACTGGGATGCTATCTTCCTCTTTGGTATAAGGACCTTCGAATTTCTCAGAATGGATATCTGAACTGACAATGTGGAGGATTTCCTTACGTCTCTCTCTATTTACTGAAACATATCCATTGGGCTGATAATCATCTAGGACTAGGTATCCGCAGAGCTTCAGGCTAGAGACTGCAGAAAGCACATTATCCTCAACGTCGTCAGGAAAGCCGCTTACCAGAGTAGATAATTTCAGTGGTTGCTGCCTCTTTATGAGGACTCGTAATACAGCAACCTCAAACGTATTCACATGTATAGTTGAACAATTGCGTTATTTATCTTTTATTTCCACATCACAAGAACTATATGTTATAAAATTGTGGATTAATTGCCATAGCAAGAAACAAATATGTCCTTATTCAATTAACAGTATGTCCTCAGACGAGACTGACACCCTTGAGGAATATGAGGGTGTACTTTCTGATATCTTTTCTTCACGGGCTGTCTCACAGATAATGGACTTTTTCCTTGACCACAAGGAATTTGATTATTCGCCTGGAGAGATAGCAAAAAAAACAGGACTATCATTTAGAACAATCTTCCGAGAGCTACCTTATCTTGAGAAAAACCAGCTGATATACATCAGCAGAAAGATTGGTAAGACAAACATGTACCGACTGAATGTTGACCTTCAAGCGGTGAACTTTCTAGAGAAGTTCGCATTTGAGATGTCACAACTCCAGGTTAAAGAACCAGAGTTATCCTTGAATAAAGAGGGTATAACCAAGATCAGAAGGGGCTCGGGTTTCGTTTAAGGGAATCGGAGAGAACGGTATGGCTATTTTAGTTGAAAACATAACATTTCATACTCACAAGTATGAACACACATAATATCATAGCTCTGTTAGCTTTGCAGGCTTGCAGGATAGACTAGATTTGACGTTTCATGTTGTAGCTGCGGCGCAAGGACCGACTATAATAGCAGGTACATGCCTCTCTTCATCTGCCACCTTATCTTGCTTCAGCGCGTACTTTTCTTTCATCAGTGACCTTTGCTTCTCTAGATAGATCCGTTCTTGTGTGTCGATAGCTGTATCTATGGATCTTGCGCCTTCTAACGAGCTGAGAAAAGAAGATAAAGCCAGCAATCGCCAACACTAAATTAATTATCCCGCCTAGCATGTTGTTCCACATCGTAAAGCAAAGCACAGCAAGGATCATATTTCCTGTAGCAAAGACTAGTACAATCCATGGAAGATACTTGCCTATCTTTATCAAAACGGTTAGCATCATTATTACTCCTTCAATCTTTTTTGTGCTGGGTATTGCGTTAGAAGATGATGGATCTTTTTCTGGCATGCAGTATGTCTCTATTGTACAACAAGTAATTTAACCATAGATAAATATCTGTTAATCTTTTTTCTAAATGCCCTATGCTAATCAAGACAACGATTTATTAGATGACCTACACTTAGCATGGGATTTGTTTAGCAACCTCATACACTTTTATCTTCATGACGACCTTTTACATCAAGTAATCCTATTTAGTGATGTGGTGATGATTGAACCATTGCATTTACCGATCTTTTATGCAAAAGCAATAACTTGGACAAACTTATTACGCCAGTCCAGAAATTGGATGTGGACATGTGTTTACCTCTAGCGAGAATATTTATTCCTAATTTGAAGTTCTATTTTACTCCGTCTTTACGCCTGTCTCCTTCTTTTTTTGCAAATCTTTCTTGTGTTGGCACTGAAATAGCGATATAGATTAATATTATATTTTATTCTTTAGTATCCTTTAAAGACATTAGAGCTCAGCTGGTAAAGCTGGGATGGCGGCAAGGAGTATATGGAAAGGTAGCATATCCTTCGGCCTGGTCAACATACCAATAAAGCTTTACTCAGCTGCTGAAGACAAGACATTTTCTTTCAATCAACTATGCCAGAATGGTCATAGAATACAATACAAACGCTGGTGTCCTGTCGAAGACACAGAAGTGCCATATCAGGAGATCCAAAAAGGATACGAAATCGCCAAGGATAACTATGCATTGATCGAGAAAGAAGAGATTGAAAATATCAAACTCAAGACAACCAAGACAATCGATATAAAAGAATTTGTGGATGCAAGGGAACTTGACCCTATTTTTGTACAAAAGAGCTATTATGTTGCGCCAGACAACAAGACCCCAGACAAAGCTTACTTACTGCTGGTTAGCATTTTAAAGAATACCGACAAAGTAGCAATAGGCAAAGTAGTCCTGCGGGAAAGGGAGCAGCTAGTAGCTCTTCGAGCATTTCAAAGAGGTATTATCATGCATCTCTTGCATTATCTTGATGAAATAAGGCCAATGGACGAAATAAAGGAAATATCAGCAAGTGCAACTAACAAAGTCAAACTGGAAGAGCAAGAGCTTGCCCTTGGCAAGATATTGGTCGAACAGCTCGGATCTGAGCGATTTGATATAAGCAATTATTCTGATGCCTATACGAAGGAGTTAGAGAAATTAATCCAAGCAAAGAGCCAGGGCAAGATGCATATTGTAAAAGAAGAAGGGCCAAAGGAGACTACAAAGGATTTGCTTGAGGCACTGAAAGCAAGTGTGACCAAATCAGCTAGTTCAAGATCAAGACAGAAATAATATGCAAAAAAATGTTAGTGCTCGCCAAGCCCTGCACTCACCACTCCTGTGCTTAGGGTAACCATGAGATGCATATAGCTGTGTTAAGAGCCGTTGCGTGGAATGTTCCTAACATCAAAGAAGCAAGGCTACTTTGATAGGCGATCAATTCTTTTTTCTCCAAGTGCATAGATAATATGGAATTTGACTGAATCACAGCACAAAGAACCTATCGTGCATAATAAGCATCTCACAAACATCACAGTCATAAAGGGTGCGTTATCAGCCCTCTCTCTCATGCGATATTTCCTGTTTACTTCAGCCTAAAATTTAGGTGCATCGTTTGCAGATACTAACCAAAAGCTCTACATCTTTCACGGTTGGGATTAATTTGGAAACCAAAGAGCAGTTTCACAGGTCGTTTCACCAATTATGTCGCTTAAGGAATACAACTCCAAGAGGAATTTCAAAAAAACTCCTGAGCCGGGGGGAGCTATAAGTGATATACCTGAACAAAGTAACAAAGGAGTCCTCAGATTCGTAATACAAAAACACAATGCATCAAGACTCCATTATGATTTTCGTCTTGAGACAAGGGATGGCGTGCTTTTGTCATGGGCGGTGCCAAAGGGGCCTTCCCTGGATCCTAGGCAGAAGAGGCTTGCGGTTGAGACTGAAGACCATCCACTGGACTATATTGACTTTGAAGGAGTGATTCCCGAAGGGAACTATGGAGCCGGGACAGTTATTGTATGGGACATAGGCACCTATACAACTGAACGAGATATTCGACAGCAATTCCGCAATGGCAAGATTTCTTTTATATTAAGGGGCAAAAAGATGAAGGGTTCATTTTCCTTAATCAGGATCAGGCAGCGGCAAAAGCAATGGCTCTTGATTAAATCAGGTGATGATGGATATGCAACATCTGAAGAAGAAGAAGAAGAAGACTTGACAATAACTGCCCCTGAATCCGTGCTTACAGGAAGAACAAATGACGAGCTGGATGAAAAAAAAGGGTTAGGGCAAAAAAGATCGGGATCAGAGGAGAGAAGAGGCAGGCTGCTGCTGTCTCCGCCTGATAACAATGTTATTCTGAAGGAAAACTCTGAATTTCCTCTCTCAGTTAAACCAATGCTCGCAGGACATGCTGACGCGCCTTTTGATAATAAGGAATGGGTCTTTGAGGTGAAGTGGGATGGTGTCCGAGCGATTCTCCTGCAGAATAAAGCTAAAGGAATAACTAAGATACAGTCAAGAAACGGCAAAGATATTACCCATCGTTACCCTGAAATTGCAGAGGCAGTAGATTCTGTCTTAAAAAACAATGAATCAGTTGTATTGGATGGCGAGATAGTTGTTCTTAACAATGAAGGTATCCCCGACTTTCAAATGCATCAAAAACGAATGAATGTTGATTCACAAAGAGATATAGAATTTCTATCAGATAACACACCTGCTACTTACTTTGTATTTGACATACTTTACTTTGATGGCAAAAATGTAGAAGAATTG
>DAINBL010000052.1:0-8564 GCA_036732945.1 Nitrososphaera sp.
CTGAGGTCACTTGTAGTCATTAGAGACGGCAGGCCGCTTGTAACATACGAGGTAATTGAAAAAATATCTAAAAAGTTCCTTTCCTGGAATGACCTCATCTATATGGGCATGATCGAGCTGGTAGACGCAAACGAGGAGGAGAACTGCTATGTTGCAATTGATCCAAAGAAAATAGAGCCGCTGCATACTCATCTAGAGATATTCCCATCTGCCATCTTGGGTGTGGGAGCTTCGATCATTCCATATCCCGAGCACAACCAGTCTCCAAGAAATACCTATGAAAGTGCGATGGCAAAGCAAAGCCTTGGCTTTTCAACGCCATTGATGAATGCAAGCACATACGTCAGGCAGCACTTTATGCTCTACCCTCAGACCCCTGTAGTGAGCACAAAGGCGATTAATCTACTTGGTCTTGAAGACCGCCCGACAGGACAGAATTGTGTAGTTGCTGTGCTTCCCTTTGAGGGCTACAACATCGAAGACGCTGTAGTATTCAACAAAGCATCAGTTGACAGAGGCCTCGGCAGGACATTCTTTTATAGGATCTATGAGGCAGAAGCAAAGCAGTATCCCGGCGGGATGAAAGATAATTTTGAAGTACCGCCGCCAGATGCCAACATTCGGGGCTTTAGAGGCGAGAAGGCCTACCGCCTGCTTGAGCAGGACGGCGCAATAATGCACGAGGCAGTGGTGAACGGAGGAGACATCTTAATCGGTAGGACATCACCGCCAAGGTTTATGGAGGAGTACAAGGAGTTTGAGGTCAAGGGCCCCTACAGACGAGACACGTCAGTCGGCGTCAGGCCATCAGAAAATGGCGTAGTCGACACAGTCATTGTGACTCAGTCTGTTGAAGGTGGCAAGATGTACAAAATTCGAGTTCGTGACATGCGCATACCTGAGATTGGTGATAAGTTCGCCTCAAGGCATGGCCAGAAAGGTGTCGTCGGCATGTTGGTCAACCAAGAAGACCTACCATACACTGAGGACGGCATTGTGCCAGACATCATGATTAACCCGCATGCATTTCCATCAAGGATGACTGTCGGCCAGTTCATGGAGTCGCTTGGCGGCAAAGCTGCTTCACTCCGCGGCAAAATAGTCGACGGCTCGGCTTTCCTTGGAGAAAAGCTAGACGACATCAAGGGTGCAATGGAGCAGTACGGCTTCAAGTATACTGGTAAGGAAGTGATGTATGACGGCAGGACTGGACGAAGATTTCCAACAGATGTCTACATCGGCGTCGTTTATTACCAAAAATTGCATCACATGGTTGCCGACAAGATCCATAGCCGAGCCAGAGGTCAGGTTCAGATGTTGACAAAGCAGCCAACTGAGGGCAGGGCGCGCGGCGGCGGCTTGAGATTTGGAGAAATGGAGAGGGACTGTCTTATTGCGTATGGCGCCTCCATGATGCTCAAGGACAGGCTGCTAGAAGAGTCAGACAAGGCTGAAGTAAATGTATGTGAGCGTTGTGGCTTACTGGCGTACTACGACGTCAAGCAGCGCCGATACATCTGTCGTGTATGCGGCGAAAAAGCCAAGATATCCTCTGTAGTGATTGCATATGCATTCAAGTTGCTGTTGCAGGAAATGATGAGTCTCAATGTCGCGCCGAGGCTCCTTGTAAAGGAGAAGGTGTAGAGATAGAATGATGGAAGAATCTGCAAAAACTCTAGGTGGAATAAAGTTTAGTGTATGGTCACCAACTGAAGTGCGAAAGTTCTCGGTAGCGGAAATCACTGCGCCTGAAACATATGACGAAGACGGAATGCCAGTGCAAGGGGGCTTGATGGACAACAGGCTAGGCACCCTAGAGCCCGGCCAAAAATGTGCCACTTGCGGAAACACTTCTGCAAAATGCCCGGGGCATTTTGGACACATAGAGTTAGCTGAGCCAGTGCTCCACATCGCTTTTGTGGATGATATTCATAAACTGCTCTTGATAACATGCCGATCATGCAACAGGATCAAGCTTGATGTAGAAGAGCTCGCCCACTACAAATCGATCCGGGACACAAAGGCGGCATATGCAGTAATTACACTTGAAAACATCAAAGACGATATTATTGAGCGGGCCAAGAAGGTCAAGGCTTGTCCGCACTGCGGCAAAGAACAGTATGATTTGATATTTACGAAGCCAACAATATTTGTTGAGCGGACTGATGCTGGCGAAAACAGACTGCTTCCAATTACTATCCGCGAGAGGCTGAGCCACATCCCTAACGACGACCTGACGCTGCTTGGATATGACCCCAAGACGGCGAGGCCAGAGTGGTTTGTGTTACAAGTGCTGCCGGTACCACCGGTGACTGTCAGACCGTCGATTATTCTGGAAACAGGCATTAGATCAGAAGATGATCTAACTCACAAGCTTGTCGACATCATCAGAGTCAATCAGCGCCTCAAGGAAAGCAAAGAAGCAGGAACTCCTCCGCTCATCGTGCAGGACTTAGTCGACCTACTGCAGTACCATGTTACGACGTACTTTGACAACGAAGTTTCTGGTATTCCACAGGCCCACCACAGGTCTGGCAGACCACTTAAGACTCTTACACAGAGGTTGAAAGGCAAGGAAGGAAGATTCAGAGGCTCACTTTCAGGCAAGCGTGTCGACTTTTCCAGCAGAACGGTGATTTCGCCTGACCCTAACCTTGCAATATCTGATGTTGGCGTACCGGTAGATGTTGCAAAGAAGCTCACTATACCAGAAACAGTTTCGCAATGGAACTTAGAGCGGCTCAAAGAGTTGGTGATGAACGGCCCTAATACATATCCCGGAGCAAACTATATCATTAGACCTGATGGAGTCAAGATTAGACTCGATTATGTTACCGACAGGAAAGCAATAGCTGATTCGCTTGCACTTGGCTACATTGTAGAGCGCCATTTGGCAGACAATGACATTGTCATTTTCAATAGGCAGCCTTCACTCCACAGAATGTCGATCATGGCTCACAGCGTCAAGGTGCTGCCCTACCGGACATTCAGGCTTCATCCTGCAGTCTGTCCGCCCTACAATGCTGACTTTGACGGAGACGAAATGAACCTTCATGTGCCGCAGAGCGAAGAAGCAAGGGCTGAAGCAACACTTCTTATGAAGGTACAAGATCAATTGATCTCACCACGGTATGGGGGCCCTATCATCGGCGGCATCAGAGACTTTATTACTGGTGCATTTATCCTTACTAGCGAAAATTCAACTCTGACAAGAGATGAATTCGCAAATTTGGCTATGCTAGGTGGCTACCATGGGCCACTACCCGAGCCGCTGATAACCTCAGAGGACGGCCAAAAGAGGTACTCCGGCAGGCAGCTGTTCTCACTCTTTCTACCAAAGGACTTTAATTTTATCATTACCTCAAAGTGGAACAAGGCCGCAAAGGGAGAAGGCAAGGATGTAGTCATAAAGAATGGCGAGCTTGTCAGCGGCGTAATTGACAAGGCATCGATTGGTGCTGAAGAGCCGGACAGCGTGCTTCACAGGATCGCCAAGGACTATGGCACAGACGCAGCACGAAAGTTCCTTGACTCCATACTCACCATGCTTAAGACATACATTACTCATAAGGGATTTAGCTACGGGTACTCTGACCTGTGGCTGCCGCCTGAGAGTCGACAGGGCATCAGCGACATCATCCAAAGGACCTATGAAAAGGTCTACGAGTTGATACAACAGTACAATGAAGGCACGCTCCCACTAACAAGGGGTTTGTCTGGCGAAGAAGCACTAGAGTTGTATGTTGTAAATGAACTGTCCCGAGCCCGTGATCGTGCAGGCAGGACAGCAGACAGGGCATTCCCCAATGAAAACTCAGGCGTAATCATGGCATCTACGGGTGCAAGAGGGTCGACACTCAATATCGGTCAAATGACTGCAGCCTTAGGACAGCAATCGATCAGGGGCAAGAGAATCCAGAAGGGCTACCATAATAGAGCGCTTTCACATTTTAAGCCAAATGAAACCAACCCTGACGCAAAGGGCTTTGTCAAGTCAAACTATCGCGATGGTCTCTCTCCCCTCGAGTTCTTCTTTCATGCAATGGGCGGAAGGGAAGGCCTGGTAGACACTGCAGTCCGAACCCAGCAGTCCGGCTATATGCAGAGAAGATTGATCAATGCACTTGAGCATCTAAAGATTGAATATGATCATACCGTACGCGACCCTCACGGCAACATAGTGCAATATCTATATGGCGAGGACGGCATTGACCCTGCGAAGAGTGACCACGGCGAGGCCGTCAACATCTCTAGGGTCATCGAAGCTGAGTCAATTGTTGATGAAGGCCGCAAGGCTATAGAGGATGTCACGAAGGATATAATTTCAAAATATGCCGGAAGCCTCAATCCTAGAATGAAGACCAGTCTGGAAAAGGCACTCCTCGAGAACAGGCTCAGCAAAGATGGGGTTGAAAAAGTAATGAAGAAGGTGCTTGATCTTATCGACAGGGCACTTGCAGAGCCAGGAGAGGCAGTCGGTGTAGTGACTGCACAGTCTATAGGTGAACCCGGAACCCAGATGACGCTGAGGACATTCCACTTTGCCGGTGTTAAAGAGAGAAATGTGACGCTCGGCCTTCCTAGGCTCATCGAGCTTGTAGATGCAAGAAAGAAGCCGGTGACGCCTACGATGGACATTTACCTTGACGAAAACCATAGAGTGTCGAGGGAAAGGGCCCTTGAAGTAGCAAGGGAAATACTGTTCACTCAGATAGGCGATCTTGTCGACAGGACAGAGACTGACTATAGCGGCATATTAACATTCCATCTATCTGAAGCAAAGCTGGCAGAACGAGGATGCACTTTTGCCGATGTGCAAGAAGTACTTGAGACTTCCAAGAAGAAATACAGCATCAAGCCAAACGAAAACAAACTCTTCATTAAACTAACAGTTCCAGACGAGCCTGACGCGCAGACGCTGCTCACACTCAAGAGCAAGCTACTTAACATGCGTGTAAAGGGCGTATCCGACATTGAGCGTGTAACAATAGTCAAGCAGGATGAAGAGTGGGTCATCCAGACCGCAGGCTCTAACCTTGCAAAGGTAATGGCAGTAGATGGCGTAGATACTACCAGAACTACGACTAACAATGTTTATGAGATCTGGCAGATGCTTGGCATTGAAGCCGCAAGAACCGCGCTTGTCAAAGAGATCACAAATACGCTTGAAGAGCAGGGGCTAGAGGTAGATACACGACACATCATGCTTGTAGCTGACCTTATGACATCAAAGGGACATCTGCAACAGATAGGCAGGCATGGAATTGCAGGGACTAAAACATCAGTTCTTGCAAGGGCTGCATTTGAAATTACAGTGCCAACAATTGCCAAAGCATCGCTTGAAGGGCAGGTTGAAACATTGAGAGGAGTGACAGAAAACGTTATAGTAGGTGCTACTGTACCTGTCGGCACTGGAATGGTAGACCTTTACATGAAGGTGAAGGACAATGAGAACACTGGAAAAAGTGATTAAGGACGCAGTAGCCGCAGACAAGTACAAGAGTGGAGTCAAGGAAGTATTGCAGTCAGTTAAAGGCTCGAAGCTTATAATCGTCAGCAAATCCATCGACCCTGAATACAGAAAAAAGCTGGAAGAACAGGCCAAGTCTACCAATGTCACAATCTATGAGTATTCTGGCACTTCCGTACAGCTGGGCAAGCTCTGCAATAAGCCTTTCAGGATCACTACCATAGCAATCAAGAGCGGGACAGCAGACGAAATAAGCGCCATAATGTCAGAAAAAAAGGACAAGTAATACAAAGGTACTGTGAGATATAAATTGAGCTATGAGAATGATTTGTTGTTGCCGTCTCCACTGTCTTTTGCATCCTACCTCATTATAGGGCCGCTGTGAAATGACTGAGATTAAGCTTACTTCTGATGAGCTACGCCTAATGTCCCTCTTCCAGAGCATCACAAGCGCAACAGCAAGAGACTGCATCGTTGACGACAAAATGGACCGCGTTATTTTCGTTGTAAATAAGGGCCAGATGGGGCTTGCCATTGGCAAAGGCGGTTCTACAATCAAACAGCTGCAAAACATGGTTGCAAAAAAGATAGAACTTGTTGAATTTTCTGATGATCCTGCAGAGTTCATACGCAATATGCTCAATGCTGATATGATAAATGATGTTAGGATATCGGAAAGAAGTGACGGGACAAAGCAGGCAGTTGTTACAGTTGATCCCAGGAAAAAAGGAGCCGTAGTGGGAAGAGAAGGTAGGAATGCGGAAAAGGCAAGGCTTCTTGCTAGGCGATACTTCCAAATATCGAATGTATTAATAGTTGGCCCTGAGCAGGGAAATAGTAGTAATAGGGTGAATATAGATGGGTAAATCTCCGTTAGGTCTGTTCGCAGGCAGGGTTCTTAAGGCAAAGAAGAGCCGTGCTCGGTGGTCAGAAAAATATTATAAGAGAAGAATGCTCATGCTTGACAAGAAGGCAAATCCTCTAGAAGGTGCGCCACAGGCAAGAGGAATAGTGTTGGAAAAGGTTGGCATTGAGTCAAAGCAGCCTAACTCTGCTGTACGAAAGTGCGTCAGGGTTCAGCTAATAAAGAATGGCAAGTCCGTTACTGCCTTCTTACCAAGGGACGGCGCTCTCAACTTTGTCGACGAGCACGACGAGGTAATTATTGGGGGTATTGGGGGCGCAATGGGTGGAGCAATGGGCGACATCCCCGGCGTCAGGTGGCAGGTGTTCAAAGTCAACGGTGTCTCATTGAATGAGCTTGTGCATGGGCGAAAGGAGAAGCCGAGAAGATGAGCGGTAAGGAGCAGGTAAACATACAACTGTTCCGCAGGTGGGATATGAGCGATATCGAAATAAACGATCCCGGCCTCAAATCCGTCATTAACCTAAAGCCAGCCGTCATCCCAGTCACGTTTGGTAGGCACGAGCACCAGCGCTTGAAGAAGGCAGAGGTCAATATTGTCGAGCGTCTGGCAAACAAGATGATGCATTTTGGCAAGAGGTATGCAAAGAACACCGGCAGAATGGGTGGCAAGAAGGCAAAGATGCTCAACATGATCAAAACTGCATTTGAAATCATATACCTTGAAACTGGCAAGAATCCTGTAGATCTGCTGGTAAGGGCAATAGAGAACTCTTCACCAAACGAGGACACAACTCGTATCGTATATGGTGGCGTCGTCTACCATGTATCAGTTGACGTAGCTCCACTGCGCAGAGTGGATCTTGCGCTTCGCTTTATTGCAGAAGGTGTAAGGGAGTCGACGTATTCAAGCCTGCAGACTTTAGAAGAGGCACTTGCCAAGGAAATCATTCTGGCTGCCAATAACGACATGGCAAGCCACGCGATCAAGAAAAAGAACGAACAAGAAAGAATCGCAATGGCATCAAGGTAATTAGAGCCTTTTTTCTTCTTTTCTACGGGACTATCTTGTGAGTTACGTCTTTTTTATTAGCGTTGCGAAAAGTAATATTTTTGCTGTTAGTAGACTCAAGCTCGATGACTAAAGCTCATCCTCCATTCTGGCGGTCTATGCAGTGCCCTGTGATTAAAACTCTGTAGACACAACATAAATTCTGTCAATCTTGCAAAAGAGTGCGTGGTTTTGTTATAGTGGAAGCAGAAGCAGAACAACAAGAAGAAGATGACGAGGAGAATAGCGACAAGGATGAGAAAAAGGAAGAACGATAGTGTACACCTCTATCTATCTATTGAACTTGTGGACAGCAGCAGCACATAAACCTAGCGAGCAGTGCTGAGCGGAGGATTGGATTAAAATCATAAGGTCCTTTTCTTCGTCGTATGGCCCGCTGATTGTACAGTCTGTGTCAGTTATTATGGATTATGAAATGTAGTTTAACTGATTTGTTATTTTATCAAACAATAGACTCAATGATTGCTGCAAATTTGTTGAAAAAGGTTAACTGAGCTGATGATGACACCAATGAGCGAGGAAGTTTCCTAACGTTGGACGCTATGCTTATGAATGATTAAATAACAAAAGGTGGCAGAAGCCAGAGGAATGAGTAGCAAGGATGAATTGATTTTTTCAAAAGAAGCCTTGATGAGGACACAGGCCGGCAAGGATATAATCAAGGAGAGAATACTACAAAGCAAGGGCTACAAGCAGTTCAACCACTACAAGGAAAAGACAGAGCAGGAATTTCCTAGCTTTGTACAGCGGTTTACCATGTCCTTGCATAAGGCAATAACTGCCGACAGTAATCCTCCCGGCACTATACGCAAATTCACCGAAGAAGTCAATTCCCAAGAACTTGCCCTCTCACACAGTAGCGTGCCAGTCATCAAAACAAGATTATCAAACCCTGACGTTCTTGCAGACAGAGTCAGGCGCATACTAAATTCTAATTTTGTCAAGATGACGTTTCCGGTTTTCAACGCGCTTTACGACAGCGCATCTAAATATTTTGGCGAAAGTGTTTCTGAGGAAAGGAGGATAGCTGTTATCGATGGCCATATAATCGCGATTGATCTTTCAGAGCCCATGGACAGAATAGTTGACAAGGACGAAGATTTGGAGTATCTTGACGATTACAAGTTCATGAACCCATACATACTTGCAATAGCGCG
>DAINBL010000053.1:0-4289 GCA_036732945.1 Nitrososphaera sp.
ACCTTTAGCCTTGCTGCGTCATCTTCAGCGATATAGAACCGGTCACCAACCTTCACCCTCCTTGTCCCAAGGTTGGTGTCAGTAGGATGGTTCTTGAGTATGACCTCCATTTCAAGACCCCCCCTGACATGCATTTCGACAGGGTTTTTCACAAAAAACAGTCTCAGAGATATTGGATCTATTGTCTTCCTGTTGAAAGCTTCAAGGCTTTCAAATGGAGGCTTGGTTTCTGCAAGCGTAAGACCAAGCGATAGCACAAATTTGCGTATCGCCTCGGGCATAAAGCCCCTCCTTCGAAGCGCAGCAAGTGTTGGGAGTCTGGGGTCATCCCAGCTTCTAATTATGCCATTCTCTATAAGCGGTTTAATCTTTCGCTTTGAAACTGGAATTCCTTCGAACTCTAACCTTGAAAATTCAATAAGGTATGGCTTTCTCAAACCGAGCCTGTCAAGAATTGCAAAATAGAGCGCGTTGCGAAGCTCGTATTCTTTCGTCCTCAGAGCGTGCGTTACGCCATCGATGCTGTCTTCAATTGGAGCCGCAAAATCATAGGTCGGCCAGACCCGCACTCTGTTGCCCACCTTAGGATGATCACACTCTATTATCCTGAAAAGCGCTGGATCACGCATAGCAGTATTTGGGTCCGCCATCTCGCCCTTGAACCGCACAATGGCTTCATTCTGCTCATACGAGCCATCAAACAATTTTCCAATTCTATCAAGTGCAGTTGCAGAGTCCCGCCTACACTCGCAGGGCGCGCCCCTTGCACGGAGGTCATGTATTTTCTCTTGGCTACACACGCATACATAAGCGCCGCCCAGCTCGATCAGCTTTCTTCCATAACTATGCAAAAGATCAATATCGTCTGAAGTATTCTTGACAATATCAGGCTTGATTCCAAGCCATTTCAGCCCCTCAGCTATGGCGACATAATATTCCACCTTTTCATGGAGGGGGTTTGTATCATCAAAGCGCAGAATCAGCTTGCCGCCGTACATTCGGGCATACTCTTCGTCAATTATAGCTGCCTTTGCATGTCCAATATGCGGGTAACCGTTTGGCTCCGGCGGAAATCGAGTAACCACCCTGCCATATAAGGCTCCTTCAAGCGGAGGCAGTTGTTGTTGTTGCTCTGCTACCTGCTTTTTTGCATCTACCTTCCTCGGTGCAAGCTCTTCAAGAAGCGATTCTTGATCTGCAAGAGAAAGTGTATTTATTTGCTGTACAATTGCCTTGATTTCAGAGATAAGCGACTTTATCTGGCTACGCAGTTCTGGCTTCAAGCCGACAAACTTGGCGATTACTGCGTCAGATTGTGCCTTGCCGCAATGCTCAACTGAATTTTTCAGTGCAATGATTTTGATGAGTTTCTCAATATCCGCATCGATTGACACGTATTATTACAGACTCCTGCCCACTACAAAATCTGCTGAGAACTGAAGAGATCTTCTGGCATCAGAGTTACTATAACCTTCAATTGACTTGACTGCTTCATGCAAGTATCTTCTTGCCTCGTTCCTCACGTCCTGCTCTATGCCAATACGAGAGATGACCCGGACAGCCTCCTGGATGTCTTGGCTCAAGGCCTTCCCTCCGGTACCAAATACCCTCTTGATCTTTTCGGAGTCTTCTTTGTTGGAGTTTTTCAGCGCAAGCAATATTGGATATGTCTTTTTACCTTCTCGAATGTCATTGCCGGCGGCCTTGCCTGTCAGCTTAGGGTCGCCTATCACACCTATTAGATCATCTACCAACTGGAAAGCAATACCGATGTTGCGGCCAAAAGAAGAGAGGTTTCGGATATCAACGGTGGTGTGATTTGGAGATGACAGCACTCCAAGTGCACACGATACTTCAAAGAGCGTAGCAGTCTTTTTGCCAATCATGTCGATATACTTCTGTACGCTTGGAAATTTTGCACTTGAAGCCACTTCTACATCTATTGCCTGTCCCTCGCATATTTCGGTGCATGCAAATGAAAGGTGTTCTACCATGTCAATTATCGACTTGTCTGAAATCCCTGCCTTTCTACAGTTAAACGTCAACAGCTCAAACGCTTTTGAGAATAGAATGTCGCCAGATAGGATTGCAAGCGGCATGCCATAGTATCTGTGCACAGTTGCAGTGCCGTGCCGCATTTCATCATTGTCCATGATGTCGTCATGTACCAGCGTAAAGTTATGAACAAGCTCTACTGCAGCTGCTGCCGGCAGGGCTCTCTCAGCGCATCCGCCTAGCATTTCGCAGCACTTAAGTACCATGAATGGCCGCAAGCGCTTACCTCCTGTGCGGATGTAATGCGATGAAGCCTGGTAAAGCTCTTTTGGCTTGCCTTCAATGAAGGCAAGTATAAAGTTGTTCACGGTAGAAGCATAAGATTCCAGCTCGCTTTTGATGCTGTCTGCCTTCATGTACGGCTACTAACCTCATGTGCTAGCATTCCTGTCAATATATATCTTGAGCTAGCAAGTGCAGCGATGTTTTTGGCTCCAACAAGGAACATGGTGCTTTTAAGCTCTGCAAGAATTGTATCGGCAAATGCAAACAGGCTTTCGCGCGACTGCGCAGCTGTTTGAAGGAATGGATATGCCATTGCGGCCATGCTGGCACCAAGCGCTACACACTTTGCAATTTCGAGCCCATTGCGCAGTCCACCGGATGCGATGAGCGGCAATTTCACTGCGTGTCTAACCTCTAAGAGACTGGACGCTGTCGGAATACCCCAGTCCCAGAACATCTCACCAAGGTGCTTCTTGAGGTCATCTTTGAGTGATTCTGCCCGCAACTTTTCAACACCCGCCCAACTAGTGCCGCCAGCGCCGGCGATATTGATCGCGGAAACGTTGGCCATCTCCAGTTTAATCGCAACCTCCTTTGAAATCCCTGCACCCACCTCCTTGACTATCAGTGGTACATCTATGGCCTTGGCAAGCTCTGAAATGTGGGCAAGAACTCCCTTATAGCGCGGCTCACCCTCTGGTTGTACAAGCTCCTGCAGCGGGTTCAGGTGCACCACTAGCGCATTTGCCCCAATCATTTTCACTATTCTTTTAGCTTCGTCTACCGTTAACCCCTCAGAAAGTTGTGCCCCACCGATGTTTGCTATTAAGAATGCATTTGGCGCATTCTTTCTTGCTATCGAATAAGTGGCAGCTAGCTCTTCACTTTTGAGCCCGGCCCTCTGGCTTCCGAGCCCCATGCCAAAGCCATACTTTTCTGCGAGCTGACCCAGCCTGCCGTTGATGACAGTTGCCTCGTCTGTGCCGCCAGTCATAGAATCGATTATAATTGGTGCAGAGAATCTTTTCCTAAGAAAAGTCATAGAAGTGTCAATATCATCATAGTCCATTTCAGGCAGCGCGTTATGCACTAGCCTGACGTATTCCAAGTATGTCGAAGTAGTTTTAGCCTGTACGTTCTGCTGAAGCGGAATATCTATCCCTTCCTTTTTGCGCTTCTTGATCACCTCAACATCAGAGGGTGCGTCAAAAGTGTCTGGCAACTATATCTTTCTCCCCTTTACCACTGTGCCGACCTTTAGCGTACCTTCTGCTGCCTCTATAATGCGTTCAGGCATAAGTCCGTTAATCATCATTACATCCATTCCGTGTGATGCAATCTTAAATGCTTCTGTAACCTTTCTTTTCATTCCACCCGTTGCATCCGTGCCTGATGCCTTGAAGAACTCAATTGATTTTCTCTTGCCTGTGACCTGTATCTCGCTTACAAGTTCTCTGCTAACACTGTCTTTATATATTCCATCGACATTGGTTGCAAAAATGATCCTTAAGGGTCGCAATACTCTTGCCATAATCGTCATGAGTGCGTCACCGGATAGGATGGAATATTTGGTACCTTCAACATGTACTACATCGCCAAACGTTACCGGTATTACCTTTGACTGGGCCATCGTATAGATGTGCTTTATCTTTGCTACAATTGGCTTGTGGCCCGTCGTAAGAGCAGACGGTAGCATGCCGTATGGATTAAGCCCCATCCTTATCATGGAATTGACGATTATCTGGTTGAGTGCGATCATTGACTCATGCACTACGGAAACTCCATGGATGTCGTAATTGGCCGACTTGGTATGCATGTCATATTTTACCGACCAGTAGTGACCAAATGAACCGCCGCCGTGCACAATTATGACGGGAACACCTAATTGAGTCAGAGCATGCGAAATGCTATCTATTGCATCGATATTAGCTGCAAGCGGCTTTTCCTTAAAGGTGACAACAGAGCCGCCCAGCTTGATAAGAGTAAGTTCTTGCAACAACAAAAAGCAT
>DAINBL010000053.1:4389-8505 GCA_036732945.1 Nitrososphaera sp.
ATGCTCCTAAGCCACTCACCGACCAAACTACTGATGAGCAACAGTATTTGTTTGAGCAGCACAGGGCACAGTCTTGGAGCTATTAGCGCAAAGGCCAAAAGAAAAGGTTCAGCGAGCTCGGCATGCAATAATGATTATAGCCTATTGCAGAACTCTTTTCTTCAATCTTTATAGCAGATATGTTGCATCGTTTTACAATGGCAAGCAGCGAAGGACCTAGAATATTGTGGGAACAGCTGAAGGGCAAGAAGGTAAAGACAAATGATGGTCATGATGTTGGTGAGATTAAAGAGCTGACACAAAACTATATGCGCCTAGAAAAGGGAATGGTTAACAAAGACAAGTCCTGGATCCCAAAGTATCTAGCCGATGCCTATGACGGCAAAGTTCTCTGGCTCGTGATCAGTAATGACGATCTCTCAAAAGGGTATTCATATACAACAGAGCCTGCTAGGGAGCAGTATGCACACGACTTTGAAGCATTCAAAGCGACACCTTACGGACAGAGGGCTGTCCAGCTTCCGGATTTTGAGCAGAACATACGTATGACAGAAGAAAGAAAGTCAAATACAAGCATAAACTCCGACGATGAATACAAGAATATCCGAGATCTAGAATAGTATGCAGCTAGAAATGATGGAGCAAGGGTTCTTTTAACCGTCTTACACGCCGCCTAGCTAGTCTAGACAGAGATGTCATTGAATTAGCAAGATTAAAAATCAATATTTCAGCCTACCAGAGGCTGATGCGCTTTTGGAAGAATACCACATCTGGCTGCACACAGCCTAATGGCAATTCTGCTATTTTGTTACAAGCAAAAACATTTTTCTCTAAAGGCTTTGAGATATATCTTGACAAATAGAATACGAATTGTTCCCTCACTGCCTGCAAGAATTGATGGTCCCAATCTGATGTTTTAGAACATTATCATCTCGATAGCAGATCACAGCTGTATGATACTATAAGACACAATTTTCTATCTATATTCTAATGGGGTTAGTAATGGAAGTTTTCATAAATTATGGTGTGTGCCAGCAATAACTCTCCTTCTGTTCTAAGTGGGATTCTGCTGAGCAGCCAACCTGAGCAGGTGCAGGACCTTGTGCTCTGTTTGGCCTTGCTCCACCCGGGTCAGCAGTTTCATTCCAGTATCAGAGACCTCAGGCTATTCACCATCATCGTGGCAACCTGACTGGATATCTTTTCTGTTCCGTTGCCAGCCGTCTCCGGCTAATTATCGCTAATTCGGGTGCCTGCAGTGAGGGAGGAGTTTCCTCTCTTTCGAGTGACCCACACACTGGCTCACACACAGTGTCAATGGACGGAATTGATATTAAAACCTAGGCGTTATTTAGTAGTCTTCTTCTTAAAGAACTTTCCCAGTTGAGGAAAATACTCTTTTTCCAGCTCAGCCACTTGCTCTTCTGTTTCTGCATCTGCATAGTCATCTAGAAGATCTGCATTGAGCTCAAGAAATGTGTGACCCCACTTGAACTTGTCCATCATTTTTGCAGCAAGCTCCTTTTCATTCAAGATATAGAGTGCACCTGCAAGGGCCTCTACGCTCGATAGCTTGCCCAGCTTGGCATAGTTGGTAGGGTTCGCGGCCAGCATCGCAGGGAGCCTTCTCGCTATTCCCTGAGCAGCAAGGCGTTGATGCTTTAGCACCTCGTCTGCGCGTTCCCATGAGCAATCAATAGCACATACAGAATCTGCTACTGTCTGGTCATATTTCAAAATAGGAGCTTCTGAGAACGGGTTGAGTACAATAGTTGTCCTTGAGATAAACTTGACCGGTGATGCTAAGCGGAACCTGACCAGCTTGGCTGCGGTGCACTTGAACGGATCGTCTTGGTGGAGCATGTAGATTAGTGGCTTCATGCTATATCATGTTTAGCCAAGATCATTAAAGTTTTTATTCACTTGACTTTCAATTGTTGCGTGCCGCCGGCGATATCTACAATCCATTTTCCATTCGAGCTAAAAAAAGATCAGCTGGAAGCTGTCAAAGCATGGGTTGACAAAGACTGCCGTGGATCTGTCATCTTTAGCACCGGCACCGGCAAGACAGAGATTGCATTTGAATGTGCAAGGTGGGCAGCTAAGCTGTCAGGACAGGATCGCTTTACGATATTGTTTCTAGTTCCAAGAATAGTGCTGATAGAGCAAAACGTCAGGCGTCTGCGGCGTTACGGCATTTCTGATGATCACATCGGCATCTACTATGGTGAGCGCAAGGACATCAGAGAGATCACCATCAGCACGTACCAGAGCGCCATCAATAATCACAACCTAATAAGAAGTGCCAAGATGGTAATACTTGATGAAGTCCATCTTGTTAGTGAAAGCGCAGTTGCATTTGACAGCATCTTTGATATTATTGTAGAAGATTCGCGCAAGTCGATTCTAGGACTCACTGCGACCATAAATGAAAAGGACCCAAAATATCAAACAATCTTAACTATAGTACCGCCTGTCAAGAAATACATGATCAAAGATGCAGTCACAGACGGCAGGCTCGCCAAACCTATCGTCAAGCCAGTAGAAGTCAGCTTTACGCCGGAGGAGCAAAAAAACTACGATAATGCAAGTACAGCAATAAAGGATATCTCAAGAAAGCTTCAGGCCTATGATCCGGTCAAGATGACCAGGATACTAATGCGTGGAGGGTCGCGGGCATCAATGGCAAAAATATGGTTTGCTCATGTGCGAAAACGTAAAGAATTACTCAGCGCCACTAAACAGAAGCTTATCAAGGCAGCCGAGCTTGTCAAGAGGCATACAGGCGAGCGTATCATGATCTTTAGCGAAACTATCGACTCAATTCAACAACTAAAGGCCATACTAGAAGCAAATGGAATACCAGCCCAAACAATACACAACGGAATCAAACCAAAGGAAAGGAAGCAGATCTTGGAAAGCTGGGGTAAAGATTATTTTCCATTACTGTCGGTCCACACGCTTGAAATTGGGTACGATGTGCCGCAGGTCGGTATTGCAATAATTATTGCAAGCACATCTAATATGAACCAAGTTGCGCAGAGGATTGGACGGGTAGTAAGGAAAGTGGATGGAAAGGATCAGGCGCTCGTATATGTAGTCTACGTTAGTGGTACCAAAGATGACAATGTGCTAAAGGTGGTCAGGGCGGCAGTTGAAAAGGAAGATGAAAGAACAGCGACTATTCGCGTCCCGAAGGGTAAGAGGCCTACGCAGGGTCAAAAGACTATCACGAAATTCTCATAGGTCCATGCAGGTAGACAACATACCGCCCACATGTTCAAAGTATGAATCGATGTCCATCTCGACTACCTTACCTGCATCAATATTTATGATATATGTTATGTGTAACCGACCATTTAGAATCTCATCTTCAGTCACAGGTGGATTCTTGTAATACTTATCACATAGTACTTTGACTTTTTTAATTTCATTTGGTCTTCTGTCTCGAGGCGGACGCCTGAATAGGGCTGGGATCGGAAGGATGCTGACAGGCGGGGTGGCCAAGACGAATTGATTTGCATACTTGCTATAGCGTGCTATCTTGCTTGCAATCCTTGCAGCATAGTAGGAGAGAGGATCGAGTGCATGCTCTGGGGGAATAAAGCCCGTCTCAATTTCAACAATGGCTGCGCCGTCCCCCTTTTCTGCATACAGGTCACAGATCAAAATGTCTGTTAGCTGCTTCTCAACGTCGACTTTATAGCCGTAGCGGATCAGGTGCTTGGCGCATACAAGCTCCATCGCGGAATGATTTATCTTGACAAGGTTTCTCATGTAAAGCTCAATCAGTCTGTTCTTTACAAAGTTCATTCTCTCCACCATTTCTTCAGGTTCACCTGCTGACATTCTGCCAGAGAGTGATGTCACATCTGCAACAAAGCGCTGTAAATCCAATTATCACAACAATATAGCCAAGTATGGTTTTAAAGGTGATGATGCTCAATTCGCAACATTAAAAATTCCCCAAAAGCCATGCATATATTATAATGTCACTCTCAACAATCAATAAGATAACAATCCTTGGCTCAGGTATTATGGGTCACGGCATTGCTCAGGTATCTGCAATGGCCGGCTACAATGTAGCCTTGCGCGACATCGAGCAGTCTTTTCTTG
>DAINBL010000054.1:0-4080 GCA_036732945.1 Nitrososphaera sp.
TTGTCACTCTGGAAGTTAAACTTGACCGAGTCCAAATCTTTCTTCATGGTCCTGCCGCTGACTGTCATCACATTGCCATTTAAGAGCCCCTTCTTGAGCAGGTTACTGAGTATTACCGGCACGCCACCAACCTTATCCAAGTCCGCCATGATATACACCCCCCCAGGCCTCATGTCCGCGATGTGGGGAGTGCGCTTGCGAATCCTTTCAAAGTCTGAAAGCCTCAGTTTTACTCCTACTTCCCTCGCTATTGCGAGGAGGTGCAGGACAGCATTGGTCGAGCCGCCTATTGCATTCGCAATCATAATCGCATTTTCAAAGGCTTCAAAGGTCATAATGTCGCGCGGTCGGATGTTGCTTTCAAGCAATCTCATTATGGCCCTGCCAGTGTTGTAGCAGATTTCGAGCCGCCTTTCACTCTCTGCGGGAGCGGAGGCGCTTCCTAGAACTGACATGCCCAGTGCTTCGCTTATTGAGGCCATCGTATTTGCAGTGTACATGCCAGCACACGATCCTGCGCTAGGACATGCGACATTTTCAAGGCTGGTAAGTTCTTGTAATGTCATCTTGCCAGCGTCATATGCCCCGACAGCTTCGTATACATCTTGAACTGTTACCTGCTTGCCATTCCACAGACCCGGCATGATAGTCCCACCATAAACAAATATGGAGGGACGATTGAGCCGGCCCATACCCATTAGTGTCCCGGGCAAGCTCTTGTCACAGCCTGATATGCCCACTAGGCCGTCGTATTGATGAGCTCTCACCATTACTTCAATAGAATCTGCGATTATTTCGCGGCTCACAAGAGAGGCTTTCATCCCCTCATGGCCCATGGCAATGCCATCAGAAACTGCAATTGCCGTGAATTCTCTTGGCGTGCATCCTGCGTCTTTTACGCCGAGTTTAGCGCTCTGAGCAAGCCGTCCAAGATGGATGTTGCAGGGCGTGGCCTCATTACAAGTCGAGGATACGCCTATCAGAGGTCTATCTAAATCTTGGTCTGTTAGCCCCATTGCCTTGTACATTGCCCGATGCGGAGCTCTCTCCGGCCCCTCGAGCGTCTTTCTACTCTCGAGCTCCATTATAATTATCGACATAGGTGCATATTTTAAGATTTTTCAATTACTCGAGAGTGGCCGTTATCTTAACAGCGTCAATCCCTTCCACCTTGAAAACTGTCTCGCACATGCCGCATTCTGCATTGCCGCTTGAAAGATCCTTGGCAAGCACCTCTTCGTTCAAGTAGTCACACTTGGGGCAGCGGAAAGAGAAAGACATGTCAAAGGTATCGAGCTCAAGTGTTTCTGCCATCTATGTAAAATTCCGACCTTTGGTCTATTTAAAAATTCATATTCCCTAATAGCAAAAAATAAACAACCAACCAATCTACAGACGAACAGACACGCACAGCATGAGCAAATCTTGCATCTTCTGCTCCATAATAGCTGGACAAGAGCCCTGCGTGCCTATCCACCGCGACAACGGCTTTTTGGCCCTTATGGATAAATATCCCATAAATCCAGGACATGCGTTGGTGATGCCTACAAAGCATTACGAAACGTTGCTGCAAATGCCTCCTGCTGAGGTAGGGAGATTGTATTCTTTGGTGCCCAAAATTGCTAAGGCAATAATATCCACAGTAAAGGCTGATGGCTTTAATGTGGGGCAGAACAATGGTACTGCTGCAAACCAGATCGTTCCACACGTACACGTTCACATTGTTCCGCGGTTTCATGATGACAGTCCAGATGGAAAATGGCCTTCACGAAGGGTCGCGTCTCAGGAGGAAATACTCCAAATAGCACAAAAGATCAAAGAGAAAATCTCGTGAATTCCTCCAAGGTTATTTTAGATCTCCTCCATATGTTACCAGCTGGCGGTAATTGCGAAGGCACTGTTAAATACTTCAGAAAACAATTACAGCCAGGGCTAAGACCATATGCTCAAGAAGCTAAGAAGAATTAGATGAGTGAGACGATTTAAACCTCTACAGTATATCCTTAGTGAAATAAAAACTATAATTTGACTTTAGCTCTCTGCATATTGACCTGTGGTTGTTGCTATATTTACCAGAATCTTATCTACACGGATAGGTCAAACTGCAACTGAAGAGGATGAGGGTCTTTTTTCTTCGTCGAGTTCATAGACTCTTTTAGCATCAATCTCTAGAATTCCTTTGCCTTCTTCATATGCTCGTAAGGTTCCACCGAATACAACCCCGCCATCTAGTGCGCAGGCCCAGTGAGAGACCCAAGCCTTATCATGTCGCTGGTGCCCGAAAAAGATCTTTATTGAAGGAGCAGAATGATGCCTCTGTGATGGGTAGAGATAGGGATATTCATACCACCATCGATCTATGCCCTCATTGGAAATTTTCTTAGTTTTTGGGTTCCATGTTCTAATAAAGATACAGTGATTCTTGTCCTGTCTGCTAATAGATCTGTCTGGACGTATCCCCGCATGTACAACGTATGAACTGTCTGCCCACCTTACTATCCATGGAAGAGATTCTAACCATTTCAAGAATGATGGATCTCTGAGGAATGTCTCGCCGCATTGCTCAATTGTCTTGACAAGAGCTGTGGTCTGTACTTGATTCCCTCTAAGATATCTTAGAAGCTTCTTTTCATGATTTGACATGAGCGAATAAACGCAAGGAGTATTCATGGCAAACATAAGAGTCTCCTTAATTTTGGGGCCCCGATCAATTAGGTCACCGGTTAGTATCAGAACATGACTCTGGGGCGACCAGTCAATTGCATCAAGGAGATCACAGAGCTCATCATAACAGCCATGGATGTCTCCTATGATTGTAACCTTCTTGCCTCTACATTGCATTCTTAGGTCGAGGATTTGAGCAAAATCTTCGCGATTAGATTTCGGTTTCATTTGCCGAGATGATTAGTTCCTGATAGTTAATGAAGGTGAAGTCTGTTGCCTATATGAAAGATAATAACGGTACAGAGGTTTTGATAGAAACCAGCAAAGTGATAGTCTATTATTATGCCGGCAACGACTGATATACCGCTCTGCTCACGAGGATCCTAGGATGATTTAGCTGTGCTGAGTGTAACCTTGATCCTTACTTTGTTGCAAGATTGAAACGGCGTCAATATCTGGTCAAGATTGAAATCGGATTCTGGTCTTTTCTTCCCTTTTGACTGCAAACGGATAAGGCACGGGCCTATTCACCTTCTTTGAGTAGTAAGTGGCGCCTTTTCGTTATCTCGAGCTCATTTTCCTCAAGGAGATACTTGAGGTCATAGTCATGCCGTGCACAAAGGTATAATATTATCTTGAAGGAATTGACGTCTGCCGCAGAGTCGCCTTCCACCGCCATGAGCTTTTCTCCTGCGTCAACGCTCAATGCATTGATATCACTTTCCTTGATGACGACGTAGACAGAGGCGCGCTCAAAGCATGCAGCAACTTGACATGCTGGGCGCTGCAATGGAAGTCTGAGACCCTCGCCATTATCGGTTAGCATGTTGCATTATAATACTTCAAAGTTTGATATTTACAGGTTATTTCTGTCTGTAACGAATAGTTCTTCGTAATAAAAAATTAGATCTATTTTACTATAAAGTTTATAGGTCCTTTAATATTACGATGTTTAGGATGCGCTTAGCCAGTAGGATATTGTTATAAATACTGTATTTTATAGAAGGTTCGATATTGTATTAATTGTCTCCACCCCCGTATGTGATTTGCGAGATGATTCTCAGTAGCGAAGCTTGAGATGCCGATACCTATATACTCTGTCGTACGCCTAGAAGCTACCTCACGACACTAACGTTACTGCTGATTTAACAAAAAAAATTCTGCCTTTTCATCTCAAACCGTCGAAGGGTCCCCGCTGGCAGAGGCCAATGCCAGAAAACATGGAATAAGCGCTTTTCGCCTTCTGCGACATGATCGAGTAGTAGAGCACAAAAGAAAATGTTTAATGTACATAATTCCTTTTGTACGTCTTGTCCCCAAGATGATAACCGTCCAAGCCGCGCACAGTGTGTGCTAGAGGACAAATAGCCTTTCTATTAGGCTACCGATGTCATAGATATCTCTGAGAATGCTGAT
>DAINBL010000054.1:4180-8239 GCA_036732945.1 Nitrososphaera sp.
CACAGGCTCACAAGTTATTCTTTGTTAAGTCAACTCTTGAAGATCTGGACTGTGTTGGCTAATTATCTTGGAGATACCTTTCATATAGCTTGTGGCGATAGTCCGGATGGGTTGTGAAGAAGTCCAGATGCAACCGAGCACCTTGCAATCGTGGCATGTTCTAGCAATGTCCCATTCGGGAGCGTTCCAAATTTCATCAATGCTCTTCTCAAGAAGGCTATATGTATTCTCAGCAGAGTTAAACTTCCAGCAGGGTACTATAACAGTGCCGTTGCCATTCACAAAGATGCTCTTCCAAACTCCGCATTCGTCAAAGAGCGTCCGGCCATGCTCTATTATTTGCTGAAAATATTCTGGAGGTATTAGCATGTGGAGTGAGCCAGGCTTTTTCATGTAGTTGAGAATACTTCTACAGACCTTGACCATGGCTTCCCTATCCGGCAACAGTGAATACTCAACATCAGATCTGTCTTCAACGAAGGTAAGAGATATTGCACTTGCTCCGAGCTCCTTTGCCCTTTCAAAGTAAGTCTGATCAATGAACTCCTGAGTATTGAATTTTGTTATCACGCTGTTAAAGTAGTGGGGTACTTCATGCTTTGTCAGCAAGTGTACGTTATCCATCACTCTCCGGAATACCTGCGGGGACACTCCTCGCACTTTGCAGTATGACTGTTCGTAAGTGGAATCAATACTGCACGTCACGAATTGAATGTAGTTTCTCAGATTAGCCAAATCGATCGTGTGCAGAAGCGAGCAGTTAGTGATAAGTGTTATCGGCATCTTGATGCTGTGCAGATATTTAACAAGCTCCATAAAGTCTGGTCTGCTTGTGGGCTCTCCACCCTCTATTATGCACCATACACAATATTTCGACACCTTGTCAAAGACCATCTTCCATTGTTCTGTCGTAAGGTCAGAGGTCTTTGCGAGCGTTATCTGCCCTTCCTTATCCGGATTGCCAAAGGGACACATGGGGCAGTAAAAGTTACAGTAATGGGTCATGCTGAAAACCGCTACAACAGGACGCCTCCTTCCTAATGCCATATTGGTGCCCCATTTGCTGATAAGCTTAATGGTGCGGATGGTGTCAACCAATGTACGTATTTTTTTAGAGCGGCAGTTGCTTTTAAGCACTTCCATGATGTAGAAAACCTTAACAGTACCGTGACAACCTTATCACAAAGGCAATGAACGTACTGGACTTTGGCACCGAGGTAATTGCTCTCTCAGCATCAGGTGTCCTTGCTCCTGGCCCCTTATTTTTTGCCAATCTGGCTTATGGCATCCGCCTCGATGGATGGTCCGGCGTCAAAGTCGCGCACGGCCACACTGTAGTGGAGCTGCCACTAATCATCCTCCTAGCAGCAGGCCTATTCACATTTGACGTCGCAAAAAGATATGCTGACATCATAGCGTCCGTTGGTGGAATAGCGATCCTTGCATTTGCAAGCTTGCAAATAGCTAGTATTGTTAATGGAAAGGGGACGCATATTGTGCCCCACATCATCACGGGCAGCAAAGGTCCTTTTGTTGTAGGTGTCGCACTGACTGCGCTTAACCCCTTCTTCCTTCTTTGGTGGTTCACAGCTGGATTGAAATTGATAGCCGACTCTGGAGCGTTTGGCATAGGCACTGGAGTGGTTGTACTCTTTGTGCTTCACATTTGGATGGATTATGTGTGGCTTGCATCCACTGCATATTTTGCTTCAAGGGTAGATTTTCTTCTTAAGTCAAAGTACTATCCGATTCTAGGATTGGGACTTGCAGCTCTGCTGGTGTATTATGGGATTAGCTTTCTATTGCAGGCGGCGTCATCGCTGATCTAGCCGTGAGGAAATTTGAGTAATGTGTCTATAAGCACATCTAGGAATAATGGGTCTTCTCGACATTTGCTTTTACTGTGCCAATGTACCTCTCGTTTATTAATTTCCTTGAGAAATCCCTCCTATGTAGCTCACCGATCTAATCCGTGCTTTGGATAATTTTATATCATGCTTTTATTAGCTACAAAGAATATTTAGAGCTCAGCAGGGAACCATTTCCGCACGTCCGAGTGTTGTTTAATGTAAACGAAATACCTAATGGTGTACCGTACTGCTCTAGTAAACTAAATTATACGCCAACATTCTTGATTGCCTTTGTCCCAGCGTTCGCATTGAAGCAATCTCTCGATCGCTACTAAGCCTTGGCTGCTATAGAGGGTAATATGCAGGACGTAACCCTTTTGCCGCCTTCAGGTTTTTTAGAGCCTCCCATTGACAACCTCAATAGCTAAATGTCCCATCTTGAGACCCATGCATATCAATCATCAATCTCCTGTTAATTTTGACCTACAATCCAAAATGCGCGACGCCAACGCGTGCTATTGTCTTAACATAGACGAAGCTTACATCTCGCTCTACAAACTGGTTCAGCATCACTAAGTAGCAGGAAAAGAAACATGTTCCACGGTACCATGCGAGGACTAAGGACTGCCACACGTCTATGGTTATGTTATAATCTTTTACTTAGCACGAGAAATAGGGACTTCTATGGTGGAGACATTCCTAGCCCTGCCGTCATCTGACTGGACCGTCTCGGAGCCGAGCTTAATTGGTCCGATCTTGTATCCAAGAGTGTCCATACGCTTTACAATGATCTGTGCCACATCTACCGCTCTTGTAATGCTCTTCCCTCTAGCTTTTATTACTACTGTTGGCTCGTTTGCCAGCTGCACTAAGGTTGCTGTAACATATGTCATGAGCGGTTTTTTCCCAATGAATATCTCGTTGCTTGAACTGCTATGCCTGACTGAGTTGGTGCTTGTAGACATCGTGCGAGATTATTCAGCATGGTCCAATATAACGTTTATTGAGGCTGACCCTGATTGATGTCAGCATACCTTGCGAGAATGCTATCAAGCTCGGAAGGCTTTTCCGCTATCTCCTTCACTGCATCAGGGTTCTGTACCTCATAGCAATGAAGCAAAGATTGATCGTCTTTGTAGAATAAAAAAACCTTGTTGTCGTAGATACAATAATAGAGCTTGTCTATAACCATTTTCTCAGTCTTGAGTTTAATGCCATCATGTTCTGCCACTACGGGGTAGTTATTGTCAGTTGCAGCCATTTGTGCATCTGATGATTAAATTGCCTATTTAAGTTGAGGATAATCATGCATGCAAGATGTTCATTAGAAATGCTTACTGCACCGACAAAAAATTCCAAGCAGTTTTAAGGTGCGACTTTAGCTATGGTAACAGATAACCAAAGCAAAGGTAGTATGATAAGATCTAGAGATGTCCAAATCGACATACAGCCGATACAATGGGTTATTGATCGTTTGGTTCATTGGCGACTGACGTCGAGTTATAGAAATAGAGAGTCGAGACAATGAAAGTTTGGGCACGATGCAGCTTATTATTCTTTCATAGGTGAGCAGCAGAAATTATTATCGGCAAATATCTTGCTATTGTTAACAAGTGATAAATCTGGATGGCGAGAAACTCAAACTTCGATGAAATGTCTCGAATACTATAACCTAACGCCTCCAGCATACCAATTTCCATGAGGCGCTTCTTCGAAGACTACAATTATGTCTTTTTTCTGTAGCTTCCATATCCTTACAACGTCATCAGTTATCGTCTCCGCCAACCGATCCTTTTCAGTTTGTGTTCTCCCGCTGTACATAGCGACTGTTACTATAGGCATATAGAAGTCATCAGGGACACGAAAATAAAATGCTTTATTTTCTTATTAATCCAAATTCTTTTTTTTGGTCGAAAATTTGAAGTTTTATGGTTCAGAACAAGGATAGAGAAATTCAAGCTTAGATTAATAAAAGAATAGGGACTGAAGATTAGCAGGAGTGGTGAAATGTCGGAGAGTACTTTACTAGCGCCATTGCGGCACTCTTATTTTGGGTTTGCTAAATTGATTTTCTATTTCAGCCAATCTTTCCATCGAACCACTGCCTTTTCTCAGAGTTGAAAAAGAGGAATCATTACGAATCTTCTCAAATAGAGAGATAACTTGCTCGCTGGTAACCCCATGTTTGATATCATATTCAATTTGTCTG
>DAINBL010000055.1:0-5079 GCA_036732945.1 Nitrososphaera sp.
TTTGACTCTAACACTTGCTTTATAGCACATCAAAAAATAGATAATAATATATTTTATAATATATTTTTTTAGCTTGGCATATTTGCCTTGAACCATGCAAGCTGAAATAAAATGCGTTTTGAGCTAACCCCTTCGATGGAAGTCAAAATCCCTAGCCAAGTGAGCTACATCCTCCGCTAAAAACTGCCCGCGTATCTTAACGAATCGTTGAATTCTATCCTATCATACAAGTACTACTTGTCGTCTGGAATAATGTAGTTTTTAGTAGAAGTGTAGAAGTGTCTAAAAAAAGAAAATAAAGGAAATGCAGAATGTGTTTTGTTAATTTACATGTCCATTCCGCCCATACCCCCCATTCCGCCCATTCCACCGCCGGGTGGTCCTGGGGGTCCTCCACCGCCTGCTGACTTGCTTGCGGCAATGACGTCGTCGATCCTCAAGATCATACATGATGCCTCTGTAGCTGCGCTAATTACCTGTTCCTTGACTTTTAGTGGTTCGTAAATGTCTTTTGCAGCCATATCTGTGACCTTGCCGTTAATTACATCTACACCATATTTTGGCTTCGCTAGTGCGGCTTTAGCTCTGAGTTGTGTCTGAGTGTCCAGAGGATCCATTCCTGCGTTTTCTGCAAGAGCTATTGCAATTTCTTCTACACTATCAGCGAATCTCTCTACTGCTAGCTGAGATCTTCCTGTAAGAGAAGATGACCATTCTCTGATCTTTTGAGAGATGTAAACCTCTGGAGCTCCTGCACCAACAGTAATGTATGGGTATTCTACTACATCTTTAACAGCCATTACTGCATCATGGACTGACCTTTCAGCCTCGTCAACAACCCGTTGAGATCCTCCTCTTATCAAGATAGAGACAGCCTTGGGGTTCTTACATCCTTCAACAAAAACCCATTTGTCAGTCTCTACTTTGCGCTCTTCTACTAGTTTGGCATAACCTAGGTCATCTGCTGAAAGTTCATCTATGTTCGATAGCACCCTACCATCCGTCGCCTTTGCAAGATTATTCATGTCGCTTTCTTTTACTCTTCTGACAGCTAGTATCCCCTCTTTTGCAAGGTAATGCTGCGCCAGGTCATCAATGCCCTTCTGACATAGGAGCACATTTGCGCCTGAAGCGGATATTTTATCTGCCATAGATTTGAGCATGCGGTTCTCCTCTTCCAAGAACATATGCATCTGCTGTGGGTCGGAGATGCGGATCTCTGCGCTCATTTCCGTCTTTTCGATTTCTAATGCAGCATTGAGTAAGGCTATCTTGGCCTCCTCAATACGCTTTGGCATAGCTCCGTGTACAACTTCCTTATCGAGCACAATGCCCTGAATTAGCTTAGTATCCTCTATGGATCCTCCTGCCTTCTTTTCGACCTTTATGTTATCCACGTCTACTTTGAGATTATTATCCCTAGCCTTTTCTGATACTGCTATGGCTGCATCTACTACTATCTTAGACAAGGGCTCTGAGTTCACGGAGACAAGCTTGGAAGCCATGCTTGTACGCGCTATCTTGCCAAGTATTTGCCTGTCTGTTGGGTCAACTTTTGTTGATGCGTTCTTTAGTATTTCAATAGCTTTTTCAGATGCCATTGTGTAACCATCGACTATGACTGTAGGATGAACGCCCTTTGCTATCAGTTCTTCGGCCTTGGACAGTAGAGATCCAGCAAGAACAACTGTTGAGGTTGTGCCATCTCCCACCTCATTGTCTGTCGCCTTGCTAATCTCTACCATCATCTTGGCTGCCGGATGCTGAACATCTATCTCTTTGAGAATTGTAGCACCGTCGTTGGTTATTGTTACATCGCCAAGGTTGTTTACAAGCATCTTGTCCATTCCTCTTGGGCCAAGACTTGTACGCACAATTTCTGCTATTGCCTTTGCTGCAGTGATATTGTTTCTCTGCGCCTGATTGCCCTTTGTTTCATTAGTGCCCTCTTTCAAAAGAAAGATAGGCATAGGTTGCTGTTGCTGTTGTATTGACATAGATCATACTCCCTTTGTGTTAGTACCTAGAGATGATCTTCTAAGAGTAATTTAAGATCTTCTACTGGCCACTTCATCAAATGCACACATTGGCTATATGCCTATTATCTTTGTTTGATTCTAAGTAAGCTAATAGATGAATTTTATGAGAGATTAAACTATAAGCTCACATTAAGGCAAGATAGATAGATACTATAAGGTTCCAAAGATAGTATGCCAGAATCACTATAGCCTATATCTTTGCTATTAGGGCAGTAGAGATAGAGAGAAATATATGTTATATGAGAAAATCTTTCGTTTCCAGATCTTTGGTTATGCAAACAGCCATCGCCTGTTTAACACGCTTTAATTCTGATGAAAGATAGACAGATAACCCTACAGCTTGTGATACGCAAAGTGAAAATGCAAAAGGAATCAACACAGAGAGAGTATGTGTATTCAAGATATCTCTCTCTGACTGCGCTTCAAACTAGTGCTTTTGTTTAAATGATTCTAGGAGGTGTTAATAGAGCATGAACTCACTCATCTCACAATCTAGAGCAGTTTAATGATTGGCGTCACACAATAAATTCAACAGTGCTCATCTGAGATTGAATAATTTGCACTACGTGGCTTGCAGGGTTGTCAAAGGCAAAATTGAATAGCCTGTATAGTAGATAAGATTATTTCTAAAAGGTTACTTTATAAAGTTCATAGAAGGTACACACAATAATAACATTATCTTTCAGCTAAGCTCGCTGATCGTCTTGGCCAGGTTGGCAGTAATTTCCTTTATCAATTTGTCCCCTTTTGACGCGGTAGCCTTCATCGGGTCTCCCCAAACACCATTGCCGGTAATCTTGGGAAAAGACCCCGGCGCATTTGTGAGGCTGCTGTAAGCGGCCTTTGATTTGGATAGATTTTTGGAGTTTGGCATGGCTCGGTCCATATGCACAAGTTCAGGCGCAATAGCCATCACAAGAGATGTTTCAACTTCACCTGCGTGGTCAAACTCCGGTGTCATCATATGCCAGTAATGTACAGTGTGAATATTGACATATGTAGGTACCTTGCTCTGTATCTCCTGCGGAATATACTGCAGTGCCCCTGTATTACCGTGATGGCCATTTAGGATGATTATTTCCCTTATCCTGTTTTCAGCAAGTGAAATGCATGTGTCACATAACATTCTAGACAACGTCGAGTTGCGAAGCGATATGTTGAACATCGGTTTATGTTCAAATGAGACACCATATGAAATGACAGGGAGGACAAACGCGCCAACTTTTTCTGCTAAGATCCTTGCAAGGTATTCCGCGATAAGTGAATCAGTGGATACTGGCAAATGCGCACCATGCTGCTCGAGAGATCCCACAGGTATTATGGCGCGCTTGATTCTTTTGAGTGCGACCCTAAAATCATGGTCGGTCATGCCAAATACCGGTGCTGACATTATGCGATAAGCAGGCTTGTGCCCATTAACTACCTTTTGTTCTTCTGTGGCTGGTCAATTTTTTATCTTCTTCTTTGACATAGACCTTCCCCCAGTACACTTCAAGTTTGTTTTCAAGGTAGAGTCTGACTCCCTCAAGAAGCGTCGCAGCTTCAAGTTCTTGACCCTTTTTCTTGATGGTGTCAAGTGTGTCATAGGTCGATACCTTGAACGATTCTTGGTGGATTATTGGTCCTTGGTCGAGGTCCTCGGTTACAAAGTGCGCAGTGCACCCTATTATCTTGGCGCCCCGCTCGTATGCTTGAACATATGCATATGCTCCGGGAAAAGCAGGGAGAAGTGACGGATGAATGTTGATTATCCTGTTTGGATAGCGCCAAACAAAGTTTGGTGTCAGTATGCGCATATACCTTGCGAGGACTATTAGATCAACATTATACCGCTCGATTAATTGCAGGATTTTGTTTTCAGCCTCTGCCTGATCTCTATGAACCACTGTGTGAAAGGGTATTCCTAAATCATCTGCAATTGACTTAAGGGTGGAGTCGCTTGCGACGATAACAGAGATGTTGGCTCTTATTTGGCCCCGTTTCTTAGCCTCCAGTAGCCTTAGAACACAATGAGGTTCCTTGCTTACAAAGATCGCAACATTTCGAAGCCTGTAAGGCTCTTGGTAATGAACTTTTATTTCCATTGACAGTCTTTTGGCAAGCTGCTTTAGACCGAGGTCAAGTTGCTTCCTGTCAATCTCCTCTGCGAATGATGCCTCAAACTGCATGCCAAAGAGGCCGCGGAGCACGTTCTGGTTTATCTTTTCGATGTTGCCGCCGCTTTTGAAGATAAAGTTGGTGATATCGGCTACGACGCCTTTCCTGTCAGGTCCCACTACAGTTACTTCAATGAGAGTCTTGTCCCTAGGTGCAGGCACGGGCACAGATATCATTTCTCAAACATAAATAAACGTTCAGACGTACCGTCAATACTTAAATAATAGGATTGTTAAATGAAGCCGTTGGGTTACAGCGCTAATAATGGTTATAATTTTTGAGGGACGGTAATAAATGCACTTCCGTACTATTTCTCTAGCCCTCTGAGGCATATGGCATATGAAGGCACAGCCAAGGCAACAAAAAACATCTACAAAACAAAGAAAAAACTACGACTACAACAAACCGATTGGCAAGTGTATAGTCTGTTACACCCTTTCGGGTTGGCATTGCTACGACTGCGACAACGACTTTTGCCAGATGCACTTTCAGGACCATAAGGAAAAGAAACAGTGCACGATAAGATGACGCATCACTTAGCCAATATTTAGTAGAGCAATAAGACGAGGACATAATAGACTTAAATTAATAGTTGGACGCAATAGTATATTGTACATGTTATCCGCTATAGAATGTGCCTATGTCCTGTTATACTCAGTGTTCTGCTAAGAGAGTTATCAACAAAAACTTCAGCAATTTTTCTTTCAGATGCAAAACTGAAATAATCCAGCTGTAGTGATCTCCTTTACAATTTTTTCATGCATGGACAGAAAATTGATACAAGTAGAGCGACCCTTTTCAAGGCCACTCTATTTTACCGTAACCCTCTTGAGTAAGAGATAAGTAGGAAGATATCTCGTGCTAATTGAAGTGGATAAGCAAA
>DAINBL010000055.1:5179-8234 GCA_036732945.1 Nitrososphaera sp.
TTGAGTAAGAGATAAGTAGGAAGATATCTCGTGCTAATTGAAGTGGATAAGCAAATGCAACCACAGAAGCAGAACAATTGCATTCATCTAGCTCAAGCCAATGATGTGAATATTTCATCAGTAACTAGGGAATGTGAAGAATGCAAGAAAGAGGGAAGTAGCTGGGTTGCCCTGCGTCTGTGCCTATTGTGTGGTCATGTTGGTTGTTGTGACTCATCGCCTGGAAGACATGCGACAAGACATTTTATTGATACAGACCATCCTGTAATGGTAGCCTTGCCCAATAAGGCATGGAGGTGGTGTTATATTCACAAAGCTTATGGATAAGCGGGAGGAGGAGAAGGCTGAAATGACAGTTCAACAAAATAGAGAGTTTGAAGACTTTGCCGCTGATGTTGAAAGGGGCTTGGCAGCGCAGAGCAAGTATGTCAGTCCCAAGTATTTATACGACGAAGTAGGGTCACAACTGTTTGAGCAGATATGTCTTCAGCCCGAGTATTATCTTACAAGGACTGAGGCTTCAATACTCAACAAGTATGCACCCGTCATTTCAAAGTTGGCGGGCAGCAACATCGAGATAATAGAACTTGGAAGTGGAAGCAGCTCAAAGACAGCTATTCTGCTCAGTTACTTATCATTACAGAAAAAGAGGATCTACTACTTTCCAATCGATATATCAAGCAGCATATTGATGGAGAGCACCCGGAGACTGAAATCACAATTTCCAAACGTCAGCATCATTGGAATCCGGTCGGATTACAACCTTGGCATTGACAAGGCTGCTGCTGCTGCCGCTGCCGGATGCATATCTGCTGAGAGGAACCAGGAAATTCCAGACATGAAGCTTGTGCTCTTTTTAGGCTCGAGTATTGGCAACTTTGAACTTATAGAAGCAAGATCTTTACTTGGATCAGTAAGGAAAAAACTCCATACAAACGATTTACTGCTTGTAGGATTCGACTTGCAAAAAGACGAATCAGTGCTAAACGCAGCCTATAATGACAAGGCTGGCATAACAGCCAAATTCAATTTGAACTTGCTGGCAAGGATAAATAGGGAACTTGATGGGAATTTGGAGCTTGGAAAATTTGAACATCATGCTTTCTATAGTCGTGAGCAACAGAGAATGGAGATGCATCTAGTTTCAAAAACCAACCAACAGCTCTACATAGGCGCATTAGGCAAAACATTTTCTATCAGAAAGGGTGAGAGTATCCATACAGAAAATTCCTACAAATACACTTTGAATCAAATAGCTGCACTTGCTGAGGATTGCAGCTTTACCCTGGAGAAAAACTTTATGGACAAAAATAGATGGTTCAATATAGCTCTCCTTTCGCCGTCTTAAACGTCTCTGGCGCAACGGAAACCTGCGAAGAGTATCCTTTCGTGCGGCTTGAAATAATTCCTATAGCTGTTGCGTATCTGCGCCATCGATGTCGCAAAGCAGCCTCCGCGCAGCACTTTTTGGTTTATCGTCCATTTGTCGGTGTATTCAGAAAATTTTGACTTAAAGCCTGGATACAGCACATATTCTGATGATGTCCATTCCCAAACATCACCTATCAACTGGTGGCAGCCATAATAGCTCTTGCCAGCAGGATAGGTCCCCACCTTGGATGGGCCCCATAGGTAGGATTCCAGGAGGTTGGCATGTTTGGGGGTTGGCCTTTGATCTCCCCATGGATACAGCGTTTTTCTCTGCAATTCCTCGTTCCAGCTTGCCGTTTTTTCCCATTCTGCCTCGGTTGGAAGCCTCTTCCCTGCCCAGCGCGCATATGCATCTGCTTCATAGTAACTGATATTGACGACAGGCTCATCTGGGTCGATGTTACTCAGGCCTCGAAAATCCTTCTTCTTCCAAATATTAGTATCTTCTTGCATCCAATATAGCGGCGCGTTCCATCGCTGTTCCTTTACCAGTTCCCATCCATCAGCAAGCCAGTGTCTGTAATCTTCATATCCACCATCCTCCATGAACTTCATATATTCGCCATTGGTTACAGGTGCCACGTCCATTTTGAAGGGTTGCAAGTATACTTTATGCTCTGGAAGCTCATTATCGTAGCAAAAGGAATTGCCGTTGTACCCAACCTCAAAGATCCCCCCTGGAATATTGACCATCTCTGAAGAAATTCTTCCTTTTATCTCTGATGCCTTTGGAGGCTCGTTAATGATTATTGGCTTGTAGTTGTCAGATGGATCAGGGAAGCGCTCGAAAAAGTGCTGAAAATCATATACCATAAGCTCTTGATGCTGCATCTCATGTTGCATTCCAAGCGTGATGTCGTACTGCAGCTCGTGGGTGATAGCGTTTGAGTTTTCAGAAAATGTTGTTGATGACTTTTCTTTCAAAAATTTGGTTACTTTTCTGTCTATAAAAGACCTGTAATCTAGAGTCTGCTTTACAGTAGGTCGCGGGAACTTACCTCTCTCTTGCTTTGGCAGAATTTTTCCAAACTGCTGGTAGTATGAGTTGAGATATTCTAGGTTGAAACCACTGTTGTCTGATTCCAGGGTAGCTCCGTACTTTTCCAAGACCTTTTGAAAGAACCAAGATACATGTGCAATATGCCAGTTGGGGGGGCTGCCGAAGGGGTCAGACTGCATCACTGCATCCTCTATTCTCAATGGTTTGAAAAGCTGTATAGTTTTTTTCCTGACCTGAGCAAATTCAGATAATAGCAGATCAGCAGATTCCTGATATAGTAGTTTTGACATAACAGAAAAAAGATTTTGATCCTTATAAGCTGTGCCTTTTTACTATTCTAGTTTGCCTGCACAGTTAAGGAGGTGCGGGGGGTGGGATTTGAACCCACGGACCCCTGAGGGACGGGATAACCCATTTATGAGATCTTAAGTCCCGCGTCTCCAAGCTTTTAGCCTATTTGGCCGGGCTCTACAACCCCCGCAGGCTCGAGGTTGCGTTAATAGGCATGCATAAATAAATCTTGATCTTACACATCTCCCAATAATTATTATATGGTTTATTGGCTCGATTGTTCGTTCAGCTGCCTTGGTAGCTCAGCCTGGTAGAGCGTTACCTTGGTAAGGT
>DAINBL010000056.1:0-8216 GCA_036732945.1 Nitrososphaera sp.
TGCATTTACGACTTCAAGAGCTAGACCGGATAGTTAAGGCCTCGGAGGCACGCATGTGCGCCGCCGATTCTGTCAGGACAGTTGGCCAGCTGATAATCTATTAATAACCATCAGAGGCGGATTATATCTCATATGGCAAAGATATTTGCCGACGTAAGTGAGAAAGAAATCACCAGAACTATTGCAGAAATGTTCAATGAAACAATGATGGAGTATACGGATTCTGACGTTATAATCATCGGTGCTGGTCCGGCCGGCCTTACTGCTGGCAGGGATCTGGCAAAGGCTGGCGTTAGGACACTTATCATAGAGCAGAACAATTACCTCGGGGGTGGATATTGGGTAGGAGGCTATATGATGAATCCAGTCACCGTGAGGGCACCAGCACAAAAGGTATGGGACGAGCTTGGAGTGCCATATAGAAAGATAAATGAAGGACTGTATGCCACATGGGGTCCGCATGCATGCAGCAAGCTGATAAGCGCAGCATGTGATGCAGGCGTGCGCTTTTTGCAACTGACCAAATTTGATGACCTCGTGCTCAAGAACAAGCGAGTAGGTGGTGTGGTAGTCAACTGGATGCCAGTCTCTGCTCTGCCAAGAAACATCACATGTGTTGACCCAGTCGCACTTGAAAGCAAGATCGTAATCGATGCTTCAGGACACGACTCGGTTGCTGTCAGGCGCCTGATGGACCGCGGATACGTCAAATGGAAGGGCATGGATCCAATGTGGGTTGAAGGAAGTGAGGATGCCGTAGTCAACTATACAGATGAAGTATTTCCCGGGCTAATTGCAACGGGCATGTCTGCTACCGAAACACACGGTCTTCCAAGAATGGGGCCGACATTTGGTGGGATGCTCCTCTCAGGCAAGAAAGCTGCCGAGGTTGCACTGGGCAAGCTAAAGGAGATACCGAGTCCGCCCAAACTGAGGGCGAAGTAATCTTTTATATTCTCACTTTTTCAAATCTTTCCTTAATTGGATTTTCTTCGCTTTATTCACATCAATCAGACTGCTTCGGTGCCAGCGGTTGAATCCGAGGTAGTAGCAGAGGAAATCAACAAGATTTTTCCAGGTTGTAGGATAGATATCAGACCACCGTTTAGGTATGAGGAGAAAGTGATAGAGCAAGCAATGATAGCGGACATCAAGCAGCCCTTTGAAAAGCAGCCAGAGCAGCCAAATCAAGAACAAGACAGAAGGATGAATGGGATCATTTCGCTGTACGACGGATTTGCTATGCAAAAGATGTTTGCGGAAATGACACCTACTGCAGAAATGAGTCTGGCTCATATCCACATCATATTCACCAGTCTTTTGACGTGCACCTTTAGTGAAGATGATTGGCGCTATCATGGCCGTGCTGTCATATGCGGTACACCTTCCATCATTTCTACAACAGGCATAGTGGAATCTTTAGCAAAACCCCGAGAATTTTACCTTGCTCAGCTTGGAGGCATGGCTGCAGCAGACAATGACAGTCTGAAGAAAAAGTTCACAGGAAGGTTCATTGATTACGATGATGAGGATAAGATTACTGCAGCTTCCATAAATTATGCCCTCCAGGCAATATTCTTCTTTATCACCGGCGGCGAGCCTTTCTGCAATAACAAAGATTGTAGACTCTTTAACGCGCACTGGCAGGAGGATCTAATACACACAATTGAAAAAAGAACATTATGCGGTCTTCACAGGAATTTGGCAAATAAACTATCGATAAGCCAGCCAAGCGCTTCAAGATTTTAGATATACAGCTCATTACAGTTTAAGTTCTAGCTATGGATAATCTCTCTTATGCAATGATATTTCCATAATTTGGGCCCTTCCGAACGAATTATTAAGAGGTGTAGAAATTGTCACTTTGTACTTTGTCCGACAGCCAACCAGGCAGTTTTAGGGATCAGAAGCACTACGACGTAATAATAATTGGCTCTGGACCCGCCGGATATACAGCTGGTACTTATACTTCCCGAGCTAATCTAGGCACGCTGATTATATCAGGCACCCTGCCCGGTGGCCAGCTTATGACTACAAGTGAAGTAGAAAATTATCCTGGCTTTCCAAACGGCATATTTGGACCCGAGTTGATGATGAACATGCGTCAACAGGCAGAAAGATTTGGCTCAGTAATTGTTGATGACGAGGTCCTCAAGGTTGATTTCAAGAAGAGACCTTTTACAATCACAACCCATGCCGAGACCTATACTGCAGAAGCGACATTAGTATGCACAGGCGCGTCTCCTCGAAAGCTTGGTATTCCTGCAGAGCAGCAATTTAGCGGCAGAGGAGTCTCATATTGCGCCACTTGTGATGGACCATTTTTCAAAGGCGAAGACATTGTTGTAGTGGGTGGCGGCGATACTGCAATGGAAGAAGCGACATTTCTGACAAAGTTTGGTAAATCAGTCAGAGTAGTTCACAGACGCGATTCTTTGCGCGCTAGCAAGATCCTTCAGCAAAAGGCGCTTGAAAACCCCAAGATCGAGTTCATTTGGAATAACGTTGTAGCAGATATCAAGGGCAACAACAAGATTTCAACTGTCCTAGTCAAAGACATCAACACTGGCAAAGAAAGAACTATCGATACAGGCGGCCTCTTTGTGGCAATCGGTCATGAGCCCAATACTGCAATTTTCAACGGACAACTCGAGCTTGACGATAAAGGCTATGTCGTCCTTAAGCAACACACAAGGACCAGCGTTGAAGGCGTGTTTGCCGCGGGAGATGTTCATGATCATAGATACAGACAGGCTGTAACAGCCGCAGGCTTTGGCTGCATGGCAGCAATTGATGCAGAAAAATGGCTTTCTGAAAGGAAGCGTAGCTGAAAAATAATTAATAATAATAATCCTGCATGTGTTTCAATAGAGCGTAAAATTATGCCAGAGGGCTGATGGCTCGAAGTAGCACCTTTTGCCTGTGCAGTTTTCCATGACCCAAATTAGTAGAAGGGAGAAAGAGCTTGCATAACAAATTTGAGCATGCATATATGCATATTGAAAACCATTATCAGGATTATCATTTTGGAGAGGCCATTGCTAGCCAGTGAGAACACAAAGGGATGACTTGATTGCAAGCTCCACAGTGTTATAATCTTGGCTGTGCCCAGAGAGGACACCTTGATTGTATTACTTCATTCTTAGAGGTTTTTTATAGCACTCTAGTAGCATTGTATGTGTCAGATGATAGGACCTTCAATTCATGAGTAAGCCACTTTGGACATATGTTTTGCACTATTAAGAGCCCTGTCATATTCCTGCTCGGTTAGGACTTTTTCTCTGGTGTAGAGACTCTTGAATTTTCTGCCATCGTCTGCGAAAATGCCAACAATGATACCATGATCAATGTTATGTGCCACCCTCAACATGGAGGTCATAACAGATCCTGATGAAGGGCCAACAAGCATAGTCTCCTTTTCAACTAGCTGCCTTACTGCCTCGAATGAGTCCTTGTTAGTTGCAGTCATCCACTCGTCGACGACATCGAGGCGCCGCTTGAAAAGCTCTGGAATCGCCGATTCTTCAAAGTTTCGCAATCCCTGCAAGAGATGGTTCTTTTGCGCCTGTATTGCAATAGCATGGACGTTCTTATTCTTTTCCTTCAGAAACGTTGCAGTGCCAGTTATTGTACCTCCTGTTCCGCAGCCCGTAAGAAAGTGAGTGAGGGTCCCGCCTGTCTGTTTCCAGATCTCAGGGCCGGTGCTCTCATAGTGTGACAAGAAATTAGCGTCGTTGTCATACTGGTTTGGCATATAGTAAATGTCAGGCCTTGGCTTCGAAATGGCTTTTGCAAGCGCGATGCTCTGGTCCGTGCCAGTGCCTACTCGGGGGCACAAATCGTCAGATGTTTCATGCAGGGTCGCTCCCAGACCGCGCAGGATATTCTTTGTTTCCTCACTAACCTTTTCAGGTATGACGATTTCTACTTTGTAACCAAGTGCAGCTGCGATGCCAGTAAGCGCGATACCTGTGTTGCCAGATGAAGGCTCAATAATGATGCTTTTATCCTTCTTCAAGATTCCCTTCCTTTCTGCATGCTTTATCATCCAGTATGCGGCCCTGTCCTTCACAGAGCCAAAGGGGTTGTGCCACTCTAGTTTGGCGAATAGCTTAACGTTCTCGGTAGAAAATGACTCGAGCTCAACCAGCGGTGTCTGTCCTATTTGTTCCGCAACATCGGGTCTTGCAACTGCTGTCATTTTTCTCCTATTTCGCCTTCTTTATTACGAATTCAAGATCTTTATCATTTTTATTTAACGAAACCAGCTGGTGTCCGTTGCGATTGACCCACCTTGAAATGTCCTCCTCAGACTCAGGATCATCTGCAACTATCTTCAGCATATCACCTATCTTGAGGCGCTCGACTTCCATCTTTGTGCGGAAGACTGGCTCAGGACAGTAAAGCCCCCTTACGTCAATTGACTTTGTAGGTGAAGCATCCATACTAACGAATCAGGTAAAGTTATAGCACCATTATATTAAATGTTACAGTTACTACCGGAAAAGGTCTCTTTCCTTTGCCCTCAGTAGCGACTTAACTGACGATCTTGAGGCTCTTTCAAAGTTATAGCCTCGGACTATAGCTACTGGCGTGCCTTCGGCCTTGCCCATCACAAGCTCGGCTGCAGAAGCTATCTCGTCTGCTACCGCAATCTCAGTTACTCTCAATTTTCTGCCATACATGTCATACGTTCCAATGTAACTCTTAATCGGGTTTATTCCAGCAATGCCTATTGCGACATTTGTTTGGCCGTTTCTAAACGTCCGGCCAAAGGTATCGGTTATTACTACTGCTATTTCCTTACCGATCTTTTTCTTCACGGCGTCCTGTAGCCTGCTTGCAGACTCGTCGGGGGCAACTGGCAACAGCACGGCCGTATCACCTTCCACATTGCTTTGGTCGACGCCAGCATTTGCACATACAAAGCCGTGTTTTGTTTCTGATATAATTATGCCATTTTTTGCACGCAAAATTTGTGTTGATTCATTTAATATCAGCTCCATTATGCGAGGATCCTTATCATGCTCCTTTGCCATTCTAATTGCCTTTGTCGAAGGCTTAATGCTGGCAAGGTCTATGACGCGTCCTTCTGCTTTTGATACGATCTTGTGTGTAACGACAAGGATATCGTCATTCTGGATTTCTATTTGGCTATGACTTATTGCTGCAAGGATCATTGCACTAAGATCGTTGTACAGCCTAATGTCATTGGAAACTCTAATGGAGGTTATCTGTATCAACTGCAGTGATTGAAAGAGAGGAGTTAAAAAATGAGTTGGTTGCTAATGCTTTCTGCTTGCTGCATTTATTAACACGGCCTCACCAAAATTTTTTTTTAACAAGTTCAACAGTAGGCTCAAGTCGCGCTTGTCAATGGAAACATCTGCCTTTTCTCTCACCATGTCTACGGGGCAGAACCCTACAGTGTAGCCGGCCAGAGCAAATAGCTTCAAGTCATTGGCACCGTCTACCACCACTACAGTATCCTCCTTCCGGATGTCCCATTGTCTTATAGTGGGCCGGATTGCAGCTGCCTTGTCAGATGTGACATTCATTATGACATCCTCCAATTTGCCATTGTTGAAGACCAATTCATTAGAGAAGATCCTATCGATGCCAAGCTCGTCTTTTAGCCTGTCTGTGATTATTGTAAAGCCGCCTGATACAGCAATCATTTTCCACTCCGCCTTCTTTAGCGCGGAGCAAAGCTCTTTTGCGCCCGGCATTATTGGCAGGCTTTCGCCTATCTTCTTAGCGTCTTCGTAGCTAATCCCCCTCAGTGCTTGCACTCGGCGCCTGAGCCCCTCTTCCCAGTTGATCTCGCCTCGGATGCCTGCATTGGTAATGTCCCAAATTTCCTTCTCTTTTCTTGGGCCCATTACTTGAGCTAAAACTGGAAGGTACTCAGCGTTAAGCAGAACACCCTCCACGTCAAAGATAATCAGCATAGTATTTGCTTATGCAAAACAAATTCCCGTCAGTATATTAAGCTTCTCCACGTATTTTTTATATCATTACTACTGCTAATGCGCCCTTATCGTCTTCTGTCTCTTGTTGTTAAGGTAGTCTGTCAACAGGACCTTGTCAATGTCCGCCGGGTTAATGTAGTATGATCGCCCCTTGACATACTTTTCCATTTCATTGACATACCCAAGCAAAGAATCATCTTCGCTGATCATTATGGTATCAATGTCAATGTTTTTTGAGTGAACTTTTTTTGCCTCGACAATGGTACGTTCGCCAATATACTGGTCAACTTGTCTGTAGCGGTAGCAAAGATATACAAGCTCCCCCGATGCAATGTCAAGATTCATACTATGATCCTGTTTGACAATGTCAAGGGTCTGCTGGTCTGGAGTGTAAAAGTGAGAATAGGGTCTCTGTGACACTATCTTATCTTGCTCGCTTTTGTCATCTATAAAGCATGCACTGGGGTGACCATCCGTCACAAGTACCAGGCGCTTGTTAATCGCACCATCCTTTTGTAATATCTTGTTTGCCAGCCTGAACGCGGCCTGGTAGTTAGTATAGTGCAAAAAGTCAGATCCAGGCTCAAATGTCTTTAGATAAGGTATGTCCTGCGGCGCTACCTTGGACGCAAGCGCGCCAAACCCGACAATGTAGACTGAATCTGAGGGAAAGAAATTACGATTCAGCAAATAAAGGCTCCATAGTGCACGCTTCGCGGCCTCAATTCTGCTCATGTCTCCATACATTGATGAATACCGCATGGTGGAGCTGAGGTCGATACAGTACACTACTGCGACACGGACATCCTGCATTGTCTCGTATTCTTCAAAGTCATCCACATCAATTTGGAGCGGCAGCTTTAGATTGCCACCATCCTTTACCGTGCGCTGGATTGTGTTCAGCAGCGACTTTGGAACATTAAGCAACCTAATATCATCTCCAGGTTCATACTTTTTAGTAGCATCTAGCACAAGTGATCCTGATCCAAGGTTCTGTGATTCGTGCATGCCGTATTCGCCGGTCTTGAGAGCTTTCATTACATCACTGAGTATCTTACCGCCTATTGCAGTAAAGCCCTTAGCGCTAAGCCACTTGGGAGAATCCTTTAGATAGCCCTTTTGCATCAGGTACGCAATGAAGGGCATGCCAGAATCGTCTTCGCTCTCGTTCCTTGAATCGGCCAACGATCCTGACCTCTCCTGTCGTCGGCTGCCTTCCTGCTGCTTTGAAAGCGATGACATCACACCCTGAAGCGTCTGCTCAAGTTCCTGCAGGCTGGGCGTCTTTTCCTTTAGTGCCTCTCTTCCTATTGCCTGGAGCAGTTTGTCTAGCATATTGCGAGTGAGCTCACGCTCGGCTTGGCTGCCTTGCCTTTGCTCATGGTCCTCTTTATCGAGTGGAAAGTATATGAATTTCTTGCTGCCGAGGGCACCATTATGCGAGGTCATAGATGTTGTTATCCTTTTTGTCCAAGAGTGGAGGCTGGGTGTGCCGCAGACCTTCAAGTATAACTTCAGTTACAGATGCTGGAAACTCCCCGTTGAGATCCTGGCTTAGGGAAATATAATCTGCTCTTATTCCAAGTTGCATCGCGTGCTCGACCAATTGTTTTTGCTCTTCCTCTAATATAGCAATTGTTTCGTTCACCAACTCCTTGAGCGCAGGGAACTTAGAGAGCTGTGACTCATAGTCTGAGTCAACTCTCTTTCCGCCGCCGCCACCAACTATTGTTTGCGAAACCTTGAATGTCTTGTTCTTTGCAAAATCATTCTTGACTTTTGTCAACTGTTCTGGCGTGAGCTTCTGGAGGTATTCAAGCGACACTTCCTTCAGCGCGCTCTCTATTATAGAATCAAGCACATTCTTTCTGTTCTGGCGGGTGTCTTCCATTTCCGCAAGCTCAAATTTGGATGACTGGTGGATGCAGTGGATATCACAAAAGCGCGGGATCGCCTTAACGCCATATGCAATGGATCGTGTACGTTCCGCTTCTCCCACCACCATCTCCATCGAATGCACCGACATTCTAACGCTGACTCCCTTATCGTGATTCACATCGTGGTGCGCACGCGTCATCTGCGTTATCTTTGCTATCGCTTTTATCATAAATACAGGCAAAATAACGTTCTTGGCATCTGCAATCTTTGCTTCCTGAACAATGATCAACATCTCGTCTTCTACTGTATGAGGATAGTGGGTGTCGATATGGCTTCTCAACCTGTCAAATAACGGCTCGATTATCT
>DAINBL010000057.1:0-8128 GCA_036732945.1 Nitrososphaera sp.
AGGTTTTGGATCAATTGTCTCGACCTTTTGCTCCTCCGGACGGGAAAAGCTGTCCATGGAGCTCAATGGATTGACTGCAGGCTTGGATAGTAGTAATATGTCTTTTTCCTCTTCCTTGACGGTTTGCGCCTCTGCCGACTTGACTTTTTCCACAGCCAGTTCTGAGATCTCCTGCATGGGTGTGATGTCCTCGACGGCTATGCCTACCTGGCCGGCACTTTCAAATAGTGATTCGATGAACTTATTTGAGTCAAAAGGTATAATATCGTCATAACCCTGCCCCACTCCAATGTATATAATCGGCCTTGAGGTAATATGGGCAATTGAAATTGCGGAGCCTCCCTTGGCATCCGCATCTACCTTGGTTAGTATGGCACCATCAAAATTGGTATAGTCGAAAAACTCCCTCGCCTGGTTTATTGTGTCGTTCCCAGCAAGCGCGTCGCCAATGAACAACTTTACATCTGGCTTGACTACTCTTACTATTTTGCCCATTTCATCCATTAGATTCTTTGAAGTCTGCATCCTGCCAGCAGTATCCATGAGAACTATGTCGATGTGGTTCTTTTTGGCATGATCGTATGCATCTCGGCCCACTGATGATGGATCAGCTCCATATCTCTGTTTGACTATCTTAAGAGATAATCTGTTTGTATGCTGTTCAAGCTGCTCGATAGCGCCTGCCCTATGAGTGTCACCTGCCGCTACCACGACGGAAAAGCCAGCTTTTCGTAGGAGGTTTGCTATCTTGGCAACAGTGGTTGTTTTGCCTGTTCCGTTAATGCCGAGGAAGACAATGACAAAAGGTCCAGCCTTGGCCTCCTTTTTCGCGTTTATCTTTTCAATCAAGTCGAACCTGTTGGTCCTTGCAAAAATGTGAGCCACTGCCGCTCGAAGTTTTGATTGGACTATCTGATTTGCTTCCTGTTCCCTTTCAAGTTTTAGACCAAGCAGCTCTTTTTTCAGTTCCACGGATAGGTCGTCAACTACTTCTTGCGCTACATCACTTTCCAAAAGCGCAATTTGGAGGTCAAGTAGCACATCGTCAAGAACCTTTTCAGTCAGCTCTTTCTGAGATATACCCTTTGCTGCTCTAGAAAAAGCCTTTTTCAGTTTGTCAAACATGTTTTTCAACCAGAACGGGCATCAGCCGGGTTGCTGGGCAGCCTGTATCATCTGGTTTATCTGTGATTGCAGCTGGTTTATACGCATCGCTATCTCCTGTCTCTGAGCCTCAAGCTGCCTTGCTGCTACTTCATACTCTTTTATCCGGGTTTCTACGTAGTTTAGGGTGTCTTCTCTATTCTTTTCAATGGCGACGCCAGCATCCAAGTTAATAAGCAGCTTCTTTATGGGGGGTACATTAGTCTTGACGTAAACGCCGATGCCGATAGGCATTAACGACTCGACGTCAGATTCAGAAGTTACGTTTTGAATTGTGTTTGAAGCCATATGGGCCTCTTCCATTAACTTGCTTACTGTCACTTGCCGTGTCATGACGTCGTTCATATATGCTTCAAGAATCCTTGACTGCTGGACCAATTCATTTATTCTCTGTTCCATCGCAGCCAATTCTTGCTGCCGCGATTGATCGCTAGCCGCGCTCATTGACTTCACTGCTCTTGATAGATTTTTAAAGCTTTAGATTCCTGATACCTTTAACATATCGCTCATCTTGACCTTCATGCCATAGCGTTGTTCTTCGCTCTTCATGTGGTGGTATAATTTGAGCATATCCATCCCATGCTTTATCATGTTAAATTTGCCTGTTATTTTCAGCTTGATGAACTTGAAGACAAGAGAATACATCTTAAATTTTTCAAGTACTGCCTGCCTGTATGCCGGTATATCATGAAGGTTCTGGACAAGGAGTTCGGCGCACCAAGTGGATGGAATTATGCCCTCGCCCAGTAGAGGGTAGACAGTACCTATCGACTCGCCAGCTCCAATCGACTTGCGGCCGTCAGTAAAGGGCTCGCAGCTTTCAGGCGGAGTAAGCCGTACAGGCCTTCCTACCTTTTTTATTACTTCGCAGTCGTACTTTTTCAAAAATTCATCTAGAAATTGATTGTGACTTTTTAAGAAATCTCCTGCCCCGATATGAGCTTGGCCGTTGCCAAGAGGAAAATACCAAAAGTAACCTGACATCGATGGAAATGCTCTCAAATAAAAATCGTCAAACGGCTCCTTGCCCTGCTGATACCGAACCTTGTATTGCACGCAGGGAATCCATGTTTCATTTCCAACTCTTGGCAGGTAATTGCGGTGAAAACCAGTTGAATCAATAATGATATCAAAGTCAGACTCGAGCTCGTCCTTTCTTGGAGCCCGTCCAAACTTTATTTTTGTGCTCCTCATCATATCTTGGATCAGACGCAGCTTGTCATAGCTCACCATTCCCTTGAGCTTGATGTCGACTCCGCCCTTTTTCTCCAAATCCACAAGCATATGCTTACCCTTGTGCATGACATAGTCATCGAAATTAAGGCCGCACTTTCTTGCAAGGCCTGCCATCACATTTTCACATGTGGCCCAAGCACACACTGCATCGTGTTGGTCCTTTGGCATACGCTCAAACCCCACTACGTGGTTGCTGTGATCGTCGCTGAGCCTATTCATAAGATAGGCGCCAGCCACCCCGATTCCGACAACTGCGATCTTCATGCCTTTGTTGTTAGATCTTGCAAAAGGATGCCATAAAAACTATAACATTATCTACTTCAAAATCTTAGCAGTGGCATTGTCGAAAAAGAATAAGAAGAAGGTACAAATGCCTGGCACTGCACGCGCAGGCATTAGTCTTTTAATTGTGGGTGCCCTGTTAGTTGGATTTGGGCAATACCTTGAGAGAGGTGCGCTGTCACTTTATGGTGTAATAATGGTAGCTGGCGGATTTATCCTATATATGACGGCGTCAATCATTGCCAAAAGAAGAGCTAAAACCTAGGATCATATTCCTTTCTCTTTTGAAACTACAGTCTCCCCTTAAGGCAAATGTATACTGCTGCTGCTTTTAATATTATACTCGCTACATCTCTTTTTTTGCCTGCTGATAAAAATACAAATTTCTTTGAATCTCCTGTCTGACTCTATTATTGGCCTTTATTTGAATTAGACAAGGAGATATTCAACAGATGGCAACTTAATTCATTTAGAAGACTATCCCTTCGAAGGTCGGCGGCATAGTTACAGGTCCTCGTGTAATTTACCTTAATTAGTATACACACACGGATTTCGGCCCATTCACATAATTGGGTTGCTGGGGTCAAGTCTCCGGCCCAAAAAATTGAAAGAGTAGAGCCAACACGGAGACTTGATAATTCAGGAACATGGTTAAATAGCGAAGCAATAAGGATTAGCAAAGCTAGACGTTTTTTCTAAAATGTTCTGTCACGAGTCGTCTCCATTGCATGCATAAGCATAACCCCCCAATCCCGCTTACGTATTTTTGTGCTCTATATGAAGAAACATTGATGTCGTAAAGGCCACAGAGCATGACTTTATTTTCTAGTCGAAGGAGAACAAGTATGGTTCTTATACGCTGTATCTAAATTATAGGCGGATGGAGCTTACAACGGATGAGGAGAAAGGGCTTGATGGCAAGTATGGTGAGGCACTTGCTTCTTCATACAGGATTCTCGTTGCAATAGGCGAGGCTACAGGCGCCAAAAAGCTTGTCCCGGTAAAATGGGCCCACATCTCCGGGGTCAACTACAATACCATCGGAGATGCCGGCATGCAATTCCTCGAAAAATTCAGCAATACTGCCAGGGTTGCGGTAAGTACTACAATAAACCCAATGGGATATGACAAGACCAAACCTGAAGGCATCCCGCCCTCCTTTCAGGAGAGGCAGCAAAGTATAGCCTCATCATATGAACGAATGGGCACCACACCATCTTTTACTTGTACTCCTTATGAGGTTTTTGACCTTCCCCAAAAGGGCACGGCTGTTAGCATTGCAGAAAGCAATGCTGCAGTGTTTTCAAACTCGCTTTTGGGACTAATGACAAATAAAGAAAGCGCACTGTCTGCACTAGCCAGCTCTGTCACTGGCAAGGCGCCGCTCTCCGATCTCCGCCTTGAAGACGCAAGGAGCCCGAAAGTCGCAATTGAAACAGACTTTGATTTTAGGAACGAGCTTGATTATGGGGTATTGGGCTATTTCGCAGGTAAAGCGGTCAAAGACAGCTGCGTCTCACTTGACAACATCGGTAGACTGGACACTATCCAGGCAAAGGCACTCTGCGCAGGAATCGGGACAGCAGGCTCCTGTGGCATGTTCGCATTTGGCGGCAAGACCAAAGAAAAAATTTCGTTTGGAAAAAAAGAGGCCCAGTCTGTCATGGATGAGCTGAACACTGCCGAGGATGCAGACATTATCACCCTTGGCAGCCCTCAACTTGGCATGAATGAGCTGGAGTTGCTTGCCAAGATCACTGAAAGCAAAAAATTCACAAGGCGCTGCATGGTCTTTTGTTCACGGGCAATTTACACTGAGGCGATCAAGATAGGTCTTGCAGGCAAGATCGAAAAGTCAGGAGCGGAGTTTAGATGCGATTCTTGCACCTGTCTTACGCCTTACGTTACTAAAGATAGATACGATGCAGCGATTACAAATAGCGTCAAGGGAGCATACTACCTATCCAAGTCAAACAAAGTAAAAGTCTCCCTCAAGGACATCAGGACAATTGCTGAGGAATACACGCAGTGATTATCTCTAATTGTCGCAGGATTGTGGGCGGTACTGGCGCGGGTAAGACGCTGATCACGATTCAGCCTATAAACTTTCTTGCAATGGTCAATGCCAAGACAGGCACAGTAACAGATCCGTCGCATGAGCTGTACGGCGAGTCACTCAAAGAGTCGGTGCTCATACTTCCACATGCAATTGGAAGCAGCGTCGGTGCATATGTAATCTACTCGCTGAAAGAATATGGAAATGCTCCAAGTGCAGTTGTTTGTTCCAAAGCGGACATCACAACCGCCTCGGGTTGTGCCTTAGCCAATATCCCCGTCGTTGATCTGCCTGATGGAACACCATTGTCCTCATTAAAGCATGGCTTGAATGCAAGAGTCGAGGCCGATGCTAGAAGGATCATAGTAGGGTTTAGCCCTTGAAAATTTTGTATTTTGAGAGGCAGTATACATCCCGTCATTAATTATAGCCCAATTGACTGTATGTGAGAATAAATGCCGAGTGGGATCCACCGGCTCGAAATTTTTCAGTACTTTGATTCCCTCAGCAAAAACGGGATGCAATATTTAATGATATTCAAAGATGGTTGGCTTGTTAATTTTTATAAGGTCCTGTAGGAGAATGTGTATCACCACACTCAATTTTTCTTACTCGGACCATTCATCATCAAGATTAGAGCTTACACCATAAGGCCTGAGGAAACATCAAGAAGGCATGAAACATTGCCTTTAAAATCTTGACGCAGGATTCTGCTCCCACCGTAACATTTGCTGCGTTAGGTCCCTTCACTGCGCTTTACGTGATCATATTTTTTCTGAGATAAATGAAAAAGTCTGATAGGTTACATCAAAACACTATTACCTTCTAAGCTTTATTCTCTTTCATCTATTTTATAACTAGTCTATATATATATCTGGATAGAGGAGAAATTTCTTATGCGCGTCCTTGTTCTGCTGCGTACTTGAAAACCTTTTATTGGCGTGAATGAAATAAAGCTAATTATTGGCAGGCTTTTGTCCTGAGTGCGGAGGGGAGCTAAAGTATGACCTTGCTAGCAAGAATTTTATATGCAAAAGCTGTGGGCTCTTTGCTTCCTCAGAAAAGATAGATGAGTTACGTGACAGGGCCAAGAGGACAAGAGAAGACCCTCGCAGAAAGCATCATGACGAATATCTTGACTGGTGGCAGTCATCAAAGAAAGACAAACAGCAAAAGTAAACAGTAAGGGCTATGTACCAGCTGCACTCTCAGCATCTGCAATATCCTTTTTTAAGGAAACCATCTGTTCTTCTTTGATAGTTTTTAATACTGTCATCAATTCTGCTTCCCTTATATGTGGAATTCTGCCTATCTTGTTCACTATCACCTCCCTCATTTCTTCAAGGCTTTTTGCACGTATCTTCAAAAGCAGATCGAACTGGCCATACATTTCGTGCAACTCCAGTATTTCGTCAAACGCTGACAGGATAGCGATAGCTTCATCAGACGAACCTTCTTTAATATTTATTCCTACAAAGGCAAGATGGTCGTAGCCTAAGAGCCGATTATCTGTTGCAATTGTGAATTTACGAAGGATGCCTGCTGCCACTAGCCTCCTGACGCGGATGTGTACGGTGGCATCAGAGATTTCAAGCTCTTTAGCTATGTCCACGAATGGACGGGAGGCATCTCGGCTTAAGATATCCAATATCTTGAGGTTTATCTCGTCCAGCAGGTCGGACGGGAATAGCACGAATGGAGTACGATGCTCTGATTTAATAACGATTCGTGCTCGAATGATTAATAACTCTAAGACTTCGCTAACAACCAAATATGCCTTGTTGTACCAAGTGTCAGAAAGCACAGAGCCTCTACCACAGAGCACATTCTGGCGAATACCTTTGCAAGAAGTGCTTCTTGCGCTCAATTGAAAGTAAAACTGCGAAGACCATTTCGAAGTATTCCATGATAGAATATGGTGACAAGGTCGCTGTAGGAGTTTCTGGTGGCAAAGATAGTTTGTCGTTATTATACATCTTGAAGATGTATTTTGACCAGCACCCAAATAATGCCAATGAACTAGTTGCAGTTACGATAGATGAGGGCATCAAAGGGTATCGTGACGAATCGCTTCAGATTGTGAAGGACTTTTGTGCACGGCTTCGTATTGAAAGCAAGGTCCTCAGCTACCAGTCGCTCTTTGGAACAGACATGGATCGGGCCATGATCCTGCGATCATCAGAAAAAATATCGTCTTGTTCTATATGTGGCACTTTTCGCCGACGAGCAATAGATATTGCTGCAGAAAAAGTAGGAGCAGACATAGTTGCCACTGCTCATAACATGGACGATCAATTACAGACCTTTATGATCAACTTGGTGGCCGGCGACGTAGAGCGCATAGGCTGGATTTATCCAGAGCCCGTGCAATACACACAAAACGGCCTGAAAAAGGTCAAGCCCTTTGTCGAAATTTATGAATATGAGATCGTTTTTTACGCACTGCAGCGCGAGATCCCATTTCAGTCGGAAGAGTGTCCATACATGAATGAAAGCATACGCACAGATTTACGCGAATTTTTCAACAGACTTGAGAGGGATCATCCAGGCATCAAATACAATGCTTATAAGTCGATGATGAAAGTCTCAAAGGTTCTCCGAAGCAGCATGCCATCTTCTGAAATCAAGAACTGTTCAAGATGCGGACATGTTTCAACTGGCGTTATCTGCTCAGTGTGCAAGACATTAAGTATCTTAACATAACATCCAACAAGCAAATATAGTCATTTTACTAATGGTATGAAGAGGCAGGGAGGATCGGGGTGCCAGCCGTGCCCCATACTGGAAATCGGCTTTATGCCAGGATCAGTAACTGCCGGGTAAATCCGCTGACAGGAGGTACCCGCTTGCCTTGCTGAAATGAAATCATGCCGTGCTGGATGGTTATGAGCGGCGATCTACGCGAAGGCGGAGCCTCGACCGCAAATCGCCGAAATGGGTGAGGTCCGGGAGGGAGCAACCCTAAGGCGTCATATCCCTGCTGGCACGTCTACGTGGTGGATCTTGCAAGACATGAAATGGGGCCTTTTGCCAACGGTGGTACCGGCAGGCTGCCTCCTCCGATCTTTTATAGCATGATTTAAATTGAGTTCGACAAAATCTTTTTTGTCATATTGCCTATTGATCCCAGCTTCCAGGCAAACAGGGTTCCTACAACGTATGATAAACTTACGATATGGAAGAATACTTCAAGTACCCTTGGGATTTATGGCACTGATGTAGCAGTCGACTTTGATTTATGTATAGGCGACGGAGCATGCATTGAGGTATGCCCCGTAAATGTCTTTGACTGGCGTGGCGCGGGTGTTGACAGAAAAGCTATGCCAGCAAGAGAGCGCGACTGCATTTACTGCTTTGGATGCGAAGCAGTCTGCCCAAAATTTGCAATAA
>DAINBL010000058.1:0-7854 GCA_036732945.1 Nitrososphaera sp.
AAGAGCGCCAGCAGCAGTCACCCATTCAATGACGGAGTGATAGACTGGAACATTTGTGTCCTCAATCCGCTCCGAGATCTTTTCCGTGAACGGTCCTCCCATGGCGCCTACGAGTATTGGTTTTTTCTTTTGCTTCTGGAATGAGGCTAGAACATTTACAATTGTTTCTTCAAGCGGGTCGTCTTGGAAGACAAACCAAGGCATGATGATGTCAATATTGGGATCGTCCATGAATGACTGTATCGCAAACTGATAGTCATCAGCATTTGCAGATCCCGTGATGTCGCAAGGGTTACCTATGACGTATGTTGATGGATAATGATCCTTAAGTGATTTTTTAGTATCTTCACTCAGTTCGGCTACTTGTAGTCCAAGCCTTTCAAAGTGGTCAATTGCAGCGATTATTGGGCCTGCACCATTGGTCACCATTGCTACTTTACCCCCGCTCGGAACTGGTTGCCACGCCAGCGCCTTGAGCGCCGCCGTAAGCTCTTCATAGCTATCAACTGATATGATACCTGCCTGATCGAGCGCACCCTTCACGACTGCATATGAGCCGCCAAGTGATCCGGTATGAGAAGCAGCCTGCTTGGCCCCTCTTGCGGATCTGCCGTTTTTGAATACAACCACGGGCTTACCCCGCTCCGTGATTGCTTTCTTTGCAGTATTCATGAACTTCCTACCGTCGCCCAAGCCTTCAACATAGAGTCCGATGACCTGAGTCTGCGGGTCTCCAGAAAGGTACCAGATCATGTCGGCCTCATCCACGTCGGATCTATTGCCGTATGATATCATTTTGCTCATGCCAAATGTGTCGGAGCTCTCCATGAAGGCGATGCCCACAGTTCCGCTCTGCGACAGGAAAGCGACATCGCCATTCTTGGGACGTATCATTCTTGCATGGCCCTGAAATGCGCAATCTAGACGGTTCTCGCCATTGAACATGCCTATGCAGTTGGGACCTATAATCCTGATCTGCAGCTGCTTTGACAGCTCTCGGATCTGGCCCTCAATGGTTGCGCGCTCTCCTCCAAGTTCTTTACCGCCACCGGAAATAATTACAAAGTTATGGATGCCTTTCTTTGCCGCGGATCTCAGTAGATCCGGCACGAACTTCAAATCGACTGTAACGACTACTACATCCACCCGGTCAGGGATCTCATCGAGGCTCTTATACGCCTTGAGGCCCAAGATCTCAGAATAGCCTTTTGCATTCACAGGATAGACCTTGCCCATGTACTCGTGCTTTGCCAAGCTCTCCAAAACAGAGTTGCCTACCTTGCCAGGCTCAGGTGAAGCGCCGATAAGTGCCACCGACTTGGCGTTGAAGAACAAATCCAGATATTCAGACTCTGGCTGGGCCTTTGAGATGACTTCGTGGTCTGGCTTTTCGCGTAGCAGGATCTTAGCATCAACTACGACGTATTCATTTTCATAGAATATGATGGGATTGAAGTCGATGCTTTCATAGTATGGCGCCATGTCCGTTCCAAATTTGCCTATAGTGACCAGTGCCTCAGCAAGCATATTCAAGTTGACAGGCGGCATGCCGCGGAAGCCCCGAAGTATCTTGTTGCCCTTTAGGTCATCTATCATACTGATTGCATCTTCCTTTGTTATTGGCAATACTCTGAATGACACATCTTTGAAGACTTCAGTGTAAATGCCACCGATGCCGGTCATTATGACGGGGCCAAACTGCGGGTCGTTCTGCAGACCAACAATGAGCTCCACGCCACCAGCTGCGGCCATTTTCTCGAGCAGCACGCCTTTTACGCGGTACTGCTTGCTCAACCTGACATACATGTCATTAAATGTATCCTTTACGTCAGTCTGATTCTGAAGACCGACCTTAACACCTCGAACATCTGTCTTGTGCAGGATCTCTGGCGAAACAATCTTCGCGACGAGGGGAAAACCTACCTTCTCTGCCTCTATTTCTGCCTCTTCAGTGCTCTTGACCAGCGCGTATTTCGGCACCACAACGCCATACTCGCTCAAAACTTGTTTGGCAAGCTCTTCAGTGATTACTTTTTCCTTGTTTGAATAAATGTCATCAAAGAGCTTCTGAACCTTCTCATTGGTCATTTTTATTGACAGAAAAAACTTGTTTAGCTTTTATATAGTTACCTAATGTGTGAAATGTATTATTTTTATTCATTTCTGCAACACCCTTGTAAAATTATTATACATAAGCCTGCACCAAGCCGCTAGATGTTCCAAGTCGGAAGGTGCCGGCAGTATGCTCTCCGGGCTGGTCTTTTCACGGATCAAGTCAGCACTGTACTCCTTCATCCATGTTCGTATAAGATACTCATTGACTTCAAAATGGAACTGGATCCCAACTGCGGACTCGACCCTGAAGGCCTGGACATAAAGATCAGAATACGCAAGGATCTTTGCGGTTGCTGGCAGATCATATGTATCGCCGTGCCACTGGAATACCCTGATCATTTTATCGGTGAATCCTCTAAAGATGTCATTGCTGCTAGCCGGTGTGAGGTACACGTTGTCCCATCCTATCTCTTTCTTCTTGGCCTTGTAGACGCGCCCCCCTGCAGCCTGCGCGATGAGCTGTGAACCAAGGCACACGCCCAATACCGGTGTGTCATTCTTCATAGCACTCCTGATGAGATCTTGCTCTTTTTGCAAGTAGGGAAAATTGTCGTAGACTGCCATCGGGCCTCCGAGGATTACTATAGCATCATATCCCAAAGGGCTGGTAGGCACAGGATCATCCTGTACATTCACCGTTTCAATATCATAGCCATCATGCACGAACATCGGCTCAAGTAAGCCAAGTGTCTCACATGGAATATTTTGTACTGAAAGTATCTTGTGCAACATCTAGCATGCGTACTCATTTGTATTTATGCCATAAGGAAAAATATTAAATCAGACAGGCGCTACACATTAGATGGGCCGTGGGCTACCAATATAAAGTCGATGACTATGAGACTGTTGAACGGCTGCGCAGTTTTATCTGCATGCTCAATGAAGAATCGGAGAAAGGTTCTGTCATTGTCGTCGAGGGTAGACGCGATGCCGAGGCACTCTCTAGAGTAGGTTTCACTGGCAACCTTGCAGTCTTCCATCATTTTAAGGGGATTGCTGACTTTGTCGACAGTTATGATAGCATAGGCAAAAAAATAATTCTGCTCTTGGATATGGACAGAACCGGCAAGTATCTCACAAGCCGGCTAGTGTCCCAGCTCCAGTTGAGCAGGCATAGCGTGAACCTGTCATATAAGAGGGCACTTGCAAGGATAACAAATGGCAAAGTGAGGCATGTAGAGGATCTTGTCATCTATGCACCGCGCATGTCAGGCATTACAGGGAGCCGCAAGGACCTTTACTTTTATACATAATTCTCTGAAGGTTTACAAAGCACTTATATTCAAGCAAAGAAAAGTGAAAGCTATATACCAGCAAACTGCGAGGTTATGAAAGGAATTGCCAACTACAGGTATAGTAAAATATCATGTTAAGTTAAAATTTGACGTTGATGGTTTGGTTGAGAAAGCCGATATTATTGGTGCTATTTTTGGACAGACAGAGGGCTTGCTCGGACCGGAGATGAACCTCAATGAATTGCAAAAAGTATCCAAAGTTGGAAGAATTGAAGTAAACGTAGAGACTAAAGGCAACATGACCAAGGGCGACGCCCTCATACCTATGAGTACAGACATATCTACTGCAGCACTAATTGCTGCAGCCATAGAGAGCATTGACAAGGTAGGGCCGTTTCCGGCTAAATTCGGCCTGGTTGGAATCGATGACATTCGAGCTATAAAGAAGAAGGTCATAGTTGACCGCGCTAAGAAGATAGTACAAGACTGGGCTACCAGAACTATAAGTGAGGGAGACGAGATGCTCAAGGATGTTTATGACGCGAGCAAACCGGGCAAGCTCACAAGCTTTGGCAAAGCGCAGCTGGCGTGCGGCACAGGGGTCTTTGACTCTGCCTGGATAATATTGGTCGAAGGAAGGGCAGACGTTGTCAATCTTCTTCGCGCAGGTTATGACAACGCCATTGCAATAGAAGGTGCAAGGATCGACGAATCTGTGACAAAACTTACAGAAGGCAAGCGTGTAGTGGCATTTCTTGATGGCGATCGGGCAGGAGACCTCATACTGAAGGAGCTGCATGGAGTCGTCAAGATAGACAAAGTGCTTAGGGCTCCACAGGGTAAGGAAGTGGAGGAATGCACCCCTCTTGAGATATCTGAAATCTTGAAGGACGCATTCTCACCTGAAGTATCATCTGTTCAGCAGCCGATATATTCCCCGCATCAGCCCCCTCATCATCAACAGCAGCACCATTACGACAGGAGGAATTATAGGAGAGAAAGAGATCCGCAAGAGGATTACCGTGCTCCCCAGGTGCATCAGCAAGAAGCACTACAGTCAGCACAGCAGCCATCCAAAGAGGCAGTGGTTGAGGACAGTGCAGAGATTCTCTCTGCAGTACGCGATGTTTATCCTCAAATAAATGAAACACTTGAGGCTGTCGTGTTAGATGGCTCGATGAATACTCTGCTTAAGGTCCCAGTGTCTGAAGTCATCAAGAGGCTTAATAGTGCAGAGGGGGGCAAGCTGCTGGTAATAGACGGCATTGTCACTCAGAGGCTCGTCGATGCAGCAGACAAGGCAGGTATCGAGTACATTGTAGGACATCGGACGACAGACTTGAAGAAACCAGCAGATATCCGAATCAGGACATTTGGTGACATTGGGATAAGTAACTAGCAAGGATAAATGCCTGAAATCAAGCTACAGCACATATTGACCTTGATCGAGCTCCTTTCAAAAGGAGCCCGCCACAATTTTGTCGAGGTGACGACCACGCTCCTTGGCAAGGGTATAGGCAGGTCGCAACAGGCAGCGTCGAAGCACCTGCTAGACCTGGAAACCTCCGGCTACATCGAGCGCCTGAAAAAAGGGCAAAAGTTTGCAGTCAAAGTCACAGACAAAGGCTATTCTGAGATACAGAACCTCTTTTTGTCACTGAGGACTGCGCTTGAATCTGCACCGGAGACTATGGATTTTGAGGGCAATGTCATTTCGGGTATGGGTGAGGGTGCATACTACATGTCATTGGAGGGCTATAGGAGACAATTCAGAGAAAAATTAGGATACGAGCCGTATCCTGGGACACTAAACATCCGGCTAACTGATCAGATATACATGAATGGCCGGCTCGAGCTTGGCAAGCATCCGTCGATATTTATTAATGGCTTTAGTGATGGCACACGTACTTATGGCTGGGTTAAGTGTTATCGCGCCACCATAAATGACGGCGCAATAGACAATGCTGCTGTCCTGGTGCTTGAACGCACACACTATGATGATAGTATGCTTGAGGTGATAGCGCCGATATCAATCAAGCAGTCAGCCGGCATCAAAAACGATGACAGAATAAAGGTGCAGGTGCGGCTTGCTTAGAGGCCATAGATTGAATCGCCCAGCTCTTCCTTTATTTTCGAACTCTTTGATCCGGGTACTGGAGTTGACAGCCGTATAACCTGGACATTCAGGTTGCGTTTCTTGCAGTTCTCGGCAATATCTTTTTCGCTATGAGCCTGGTCATAGCCAAGTGCGATCACGTTTGGCCTGACATATTCGACTGTGTCATAAAGTGTACCCTCTTTGCCGATTAGTGCTAAGTCGACAAAATTAAGAGAAGTTACTAGGTCTTTGCGAAGCTTCTCATCATGATAGATCTTTCTATATCTCTTTATCCTTTGAGCGGTCGACTGCCTTGCGACCACTACGACAAGTACGTCACCCTCTGCTTTGGCAGCCTTGAGCGTATGAATGTGACCAGGGTGGATTAGATCAAACACTCCTCCCACCAGAACGACCTTCAGTGCATCACGGCCGATAAATGTAAGCTTGGTCGGGTCAGATTTTTCTACTAAACCAATTTTAACAAGACGATTAACTACGGAATTGTAGAATTCTTGGCCTATTGGCAGCCGCGCCCTTAGCCGGACATAGGGTGAAATGGAAGGCTCTAGCATGCTCGAATACAGGTTAGCAAGAATGGCCTTGTCTAGCTGGTCCATCGGAGAATCTCTACTATGTGACAATAGCGAAATTATTAATGTTATAAACTATTGCCCGCCTGTACAAACTTTATATAAGCTTCTGAATTTAATCAGAGCAATTCTTGTAGATGCAGACATTATATTTCTTGGCCAGAATTGCTGCTCTTTAAGGATGGTCTGATATACATAGTTCTAAAGAACTTCTCGCTAAACACTAAAGCAATTTCAAGCTTGAAGAAGGCGCATATGCTATAAATGCCGCGCCAATGCAATTGTGTTAGTGTTGTTGTCGTCTCCAGCTGAGATAAAGAAAAAGCTTGAGAAGAATTGGATACGATTTATTAAGGAGAATTCTGCGAAGCTTTCACTTGACAGAATAGATGGCTCTAGCCCACCTTCAGTCTTTGTGGGTAGTTACGGCTACCCGAAGGTCAGGATAGGACCAATGATACCTCCATTGCATGGGGATACCACTATCTTAGACAGAGCCGAACTGTGGACAGGTAAAAGCATTGAAGAAATAGTGAATTACCGCATATCACTTGTCCTCGGCACTATGAACGTGAATATACATGACATTTCTAGCAGATATCTTGAGAACATGCAAGAGCTAGCTATGTCGGAGAGACCCGCTGAAAGCGAGGTCACGTTTGAAAAAAAGCCCTTAGCAAACGTTGAGATGCAAAAAGAACTTCGACTTGACCAGGAAGCCACACCTTTTGGGCCCGCTGCACCACTCAGAGCTTTTAAGGTGTCATCACTTTCTGCTGACCAGCGTATTGAAGCTGCATACTATGATACGGATTTGAGAGCTGCAGACGCTATGATGAAGTTGTACAGGCACCGTGTAGAAATGAGTATCATCCACAGAGTCCTCAGCATGGGGATGCTTGGAGTAAAGAAGAAACGCAAACTTGTGCCTACTAGGTGGAGCATTTCTGCGACTGATGACATCATTTCAGGCATGCTTGTAAAGGACATTGAAATGAATCCTTCAATTGATCTGTTTGAGGTAACTAAGTACTCACACCTTGCCAACTACTATTCGGTCATATTGATACCTGATGACATGTGGAATTTTGAAATGATAGAGTCTTGGTTCACAAGCCAAGGCCAGATGGCCACAGGCATTGATAATGAAGATGAAAGAGCACTTAACCACAACCCGACAATAGCTGGAGCCTATTTTGCAGCACGCCTTGCAGTAGCAGAGCAACTCGCACGTAGACACAAAAAGGCTGCGGCCATTGTTCTCCGTGAAATACATCCCAATTATGTAATGCCGCTTGGAGTCTGGCAGATAAGACAAGGCGTACGAGAAGCTCTGAAAAAACCTCCGCAAAAGTTTGAACGATTTGACGATGCAATGTCGTTTGCCTGTTCTTACATGTCACTGTCAAGGAACGAAGTGGCACAAAAAAGTTGGCTTTGGAAGAGCTTCAAGAACCAGACAAAGATCAGTAATTTTGCTTAACTAAAGCCTACCAAAGGGTCATATATTAGCCCTGCGCTTAATGCTCTTGATAATGATGATGAGCGAGGCCCCTCCAGAAGGCATCAAGTATGTTGTTCCAATCAAGCAGGTGGAAAAAACGGTAAAGATCACAGATCAAGCCAAGGCTGAACTCCAGAGTTCTGGTATGATGGATGAGAAGGGTAAGCTGAAGATGAAGGGTGTAAGTCCAAAGATGCTCAAGCGCATGAAGCTAGAGGCAGTTGACTGCCCTGTACTGAACAGCGAGATTGGCTTTCTGCAATGCTATGTCTGTAAAAACTTTTTCAGCAGGCCCATGGGCAAGGTTTA
>DAINBL010000059.1:0-7699 GCA_036732945.1 Nitrososphaera sp.
TACCCGTGGCTACAATTCTTGCTATTCCTTGCAATGCATCAGAAGGAAGTATTTCAGGGTCAGGGTTGCTCAGTGCAAATACAATTGCATCGCGATTCATTGATTGTATCATTTGATGATTTAATATACCACCTTTTCCAGATACACCGATAAATACATCTGCTCCTTCAATTACGTGCTCTAGGTTTCCAGTCAATTTTCTCGGGTTGGTTTTTTGGCTTATTTCGAGTTTGTATCGGTTCTTGATATCTTCGCCATCATTGCTGTTATTAAATCTGTCAATTGACAAGGCTCCTTTGCTATCTGTCACAACAATATCCTTACATCCTGCCTCATGTAAGATATTGACTATACCGTATCCTGCTGAGCCTGCTCCTGCTATTACCACCTTTATTGCCTCTAGCTTTTTGCCTACTATTCTAAGGGCATTTATCAGTGCTGCAAATGCAATAACAGCAGTTCCGTGTTGATCATCATGAAAAATTGGGATAGATAGGATCTCTTGCAATCCTTCTACTATTTCCAATACTTTAGGCGACTCTATGTCTTCTATGTTTATGGCTCCAAATACTGGTTCAATTTCTTTAACAAATCGAATTATCTCGTCCTTGTTCTGGGTAGATATACAGAGTGGAAAAGCATTGATGCCACCTAATATTTTGAATAAAACCGCCTTTCCTTCTATAACAGGAATTGCTGCCTCTGGCCCCACATTTCCCAAACCAAGCACTCTTGTCCCATCACAGACGATAGCAACATTATTCCATTTTGATGTATAGTCGTATACTAATTCTTTATTGTCGCTTATTTCTCTTGAGACATATGCTACTCCAGGAGTATAAATCAAACCAAGAGTTCCTTTTTCTTCTTCAAAGAGATTTTCTAAGGAAATTCTGCTTTGAATTTCGATCTTGCCTCTCAACATTCGATGTAAACCTATAGCCTCATCTTTTAAACTCAAAGCAATACCTTTATGGCCACAATCTATCTATGAGTTTCTATATCTTTTTACCCCTCACGGAGGTATTGAATAATATGACGTCTACACTTCAATTAGCAAGTATTGATCATTATAGATAGAATGTATAGGAGTACATGAACAGCAAACTGCATGCAAGGAGTGGTTACATGAAAAATGTATTATTATCTGGCGATTCCTCATAGTTATTTTCGTGAAATTTTGATAGGCAACTGATTCTTTCTTCTTATACAATTTGTAATAAAGGAGTCAGTGCTATAGCGAGAAAAAAGGAGGAGCTAAAGGATAGAGACAACCCCCATCACAATGGAGGGTGTGTAGAAGATACAATTTTGCGGGTTATGGGAAAGGCTATCCGGTTCTCGCTCTTCGACTTATCATAGTAACACAGAACACACGGAGCAGAATGTACACTATGGCTTGACTTCAGGATAATTATTGCAAAGGTGAAGATAGTCTGACAGATTACAAGCATAATTATATACAATTTTTTTGAAAAAATTTGATAACAATAGACATGACTGAAAGCCTAGGGTGAGATTATAATTAGCGATAGCATTCAAGCTTTAAGGAACCCAGCAGTAGTTGTTGACTGACATTGAGGACGGATAAAAAAGCGATATGAGAAATGACATCAGTAGCATCCTCTTATCTCTACTGCTCCTGCTTCTTTTAGACTGCAAAAGAATCGCAGACAGAGCAAATAATTCCACTGATCAGAGATAAATCCTTCCTGTAGTTTTTATACTTATTAAGACTTCCAATACTCCGAGAATAGGCATGCCCTCTGACCAAAACCCAAATCGCCTACACGGATTGTGTAAATGCATTATAGCAAAAGATTCCTCCATTAGATTTGCAGGAATTGCGAATCAGATGGGAAATTTAATTGAGGCAGATTATAGAGAGGGTCTACAGCCATTGATGGATAAGCAAGAGACCGAGCATTACACTATACAGACGGTCTTACGTGCATCAACGCGGGGAACTTTTGAGAACAAGATAGGCAAGCAACGGTATGCCATAGCTGTTTACGAAAAGCTGATTCGTGCAACAGTTCCAATTATCATGACAGGTCACCATGACAAGAAAGATGAAAAGCAAAAAAACCAACAAAAAGAACAACAGGATTTTAAAGGGTTTTATTTATTAGTATCATTTGATTTGGGTTCTGATGTGATATTTATTGTCGAAAACAAAATATTGCCACAAGTTGAGCGTTTTGTGAAAGATTCATTGATTGTTTAGACAATAAGTGCTACTTTTTTTGCGTCACTATACCTATCAAAAAAAGTTAAAGATAGCAGATGACTGATTGAATGAATGCTCAGGTCTAGCTACACCTTTCACGGATAACACGATACATATACTATCACGAAGAGGAGGCATATCGTCAATGCTGCAATTGAGAGGCCTCAAGCAGAAACTACGAATTGAATAGCTACGCGCTTGACATAGACACAGAAAGAATGGGAGATTTTAAAGAACAGAGTGGCAGAATACCTGATAATAGTAAAATTGCAGTTATCCAAATAAGCCAATTTTTCAAACATAATTATACACATCGGCAATGTTATAATATAGCAATTATTTGTAGCTGCATTAACAAAGAATTGTAATAATTATGCCATAACAGAACAGTAGTGAATTATTAATCAATATGAGGTGATCAGAAGTAGATGACGATGATGATTGTTATTCTTCCTTTGTTACAGCTATTGATAATTGTCGTCGTCTGGGTTGTTGGTGTCTTGTTGTCAGATGTATGTTGCATGACTAGTGTGACAGGAGCATATTATGTAATAATCTCAACATATTTTTAAATTACTAACAAACATACTCGAAAAGATCGTAATATAGATTTATAGCCATAGGATATCGGATAACTGATAATACAGCATGGTAGAATCAGGCGGCAAACGGATAGTTCTGACTGCAGACCGCAGTTTGATGACAAACTACAGGGGCAACTTCCTCTATGGCTTTATTGCATGTGGTCCATACGAGCTCTTACCAGAATTTGTATTTGACAAGATCTTTTGTCCAAGTGTTGAGACTGATTCGAACACAGGAGAAGTCAAGGTTGCACAATGCGGCTTGAGAAGGATCGAATCGGCACTCTTGAAAGAATACAGGCGCGATGAGATACTTCTTGCCCACCCCGAGATGCTTGACAGGTGCATTGGCCCAGAGACAAAGGTCGTCGGCATCAATGTGATGGATCCACTAGGTATGGCGCCGGTGACGACAACAATGTCTCCAGAAAAACTCTCATATGTGGCCATGAAATTCAAAAAGATGTGCGCTTCCATTATTCAGCTAAAGAAGAGATACAATTTCAAGGTGGTCGTTGGAGGTAACGGCTCTTGGGAGCTCGCCAAGCCGGATCGGATGAAGATTCACGGCATTGACACGGTAGTCATTGGCGAGGCAGATGAGCTCGCTCTCGATCTTTTCCATGACTTGGAGGCTGGCGACGCGCCAGAACTCTTGCATACCTTTGTCCGCAATATTGAAAATATTCCCATGATGGAGGGACCGACGGTCAACTCCCTCATTGAGGCTATGCGTGGCTGCGGCAGGGGTTGCGACTTTTGCGATGTCAACAAGCGCTCAAAGAAGGACTTTCCACTTGCAAGGCTACGGAAGGAGGCCAAGATTAATCTTGATTATGGTTTTGACTCGATATGGCTACAATCTGACGAGATGCTGCTTTATGGTTGCGATAACAAGGACTTTATTCCAAACACAGATGCCATCACCGAGCTGTGGAGTGGCCTGAAGTCCACAGGTGCACGCTTTGTTGGAACAACGCATATGACGCTTTCTGCAGTTGCGTCTTCGCCCGACCTTATAAAAAAGATGTCCGACATAAATGAGATGAACGTCGCCGGCGGTAGATGGCTTGCAACTAACCTAGGGATCGAGACAGTTGCTCCAAGGATGGTAAAAAAACACCTTGGTGTCAAGACGAAGCCATTTCAACCCGAGGAGTGGGGTGCAGTCGTAAGAGAAGGCTGCAAGATACTCAATCAGAATAATTGGTTCCCTGCGCTCACACTAATCATAGGATGGCCCGATGAGACTCCAGACGAGACACAATACACGATCGACCTCATCGATGACTTTAGGCGTATGAACATGCGGGGTTTGGTTGCACCTTTACTTTATCAAGACTTTTCTGAAAAGAACTCAATGCATTTTGGCAACCTCAACGAGGCGCAGTTCACCCTATTCTGGAGGTGCTGGGAGCACAATCTGCGCGTAATAAACGACATTATACCGATCATAATCAGGAACAAGACATACGGCCCAGCAATGAAGGTCTTCATGGCAGCACTCATCAAATCCGGCACTTGGGCGATCATGAGATATCTACGGGGGCTCTCAAAGGAATTGTTCAATGGACAAGTGCCAGAGGACATAGTCGAGCGATACTCGCGTAAACAGTCTGTGACGGCTACGATGCCGTCACGGCTCTAGCATTTTTACGAGAGATTCTTGATCGCTTCTTCTGCAAGCGTTGCAACTTTGGGCGTCAGGATTACAAAGTAATTTTTGTCTGCACGCTCTACTGCAGTCACGGGCCGGTATTTCTTTGTCGAAATGTCAAATTCCACAAGGCCGGAGTCCAGCTTTCCTTTGGTATATATCATCATCAGGATATCTCCTGAAAGCGGAGTCAATGGCACAAGAGAAAAGATGTATCCCTTGTACGAACTAACGGGCATGACCTGCTTCATGTATGGTGCAACAGAAACAAGGTACATAAAAACATCCTCTACTGTAGCAAATTCTTCAAATTCAAACTTCATCATTCTAATCCCATTTGACCAAAATATAAGGCTTTAAAAAAGGAAAAGAGAGAATGATTAGCCGTACGATTCGAACTTGATGTCGTAGCTTCCATCCTTTCTCTTATTGCGCTCAGTGACAAAGCCCTTTGGGATCAAATAGTCCAGCGCCCCATCTATCGTTCCCTGCCAACCGCAGATGTAGAACGATGTGTTTTCTGGTGTCACCTTTTCACCCACCAGCTCTTCAAGTGGAGAGAGATCCTTGCCGGGCTTTGGCCTGAGGAATGACTCAACTCTGCCCTTCTGTCCGCCCCAGGATCTGTTGAACCACTCCTGCGGCCTGCTGATGCTTGCGCGGTAGCGGAAGTTCCACTTGTCACGGCCTTTATCAAGGCTCTCCTCTTCTAGAGATATCAAGAGATCCCGATAGCCTAGCTCATCTACATAACTTGCACCATGCAGTACGACTATTTCGCGCTTGCTTCCTATTGACTTGAGGTGAAGCGAGTATGATAGGAATGGAGCAAGGCCTGTCCCCCCGCCAATTAGAATCATTCTTCGATCGTCCGGCCGGCCGTCAACAAGCTTCTCGCTTATTGTGAAAATGCCTGTAGGTTTGACCCATAATATTTCGTCGCCTTCCTTTTTGTTGAACAGCTCAGTTGTGAGCCTGCCAGGCACCGGCTTGCGTACCCAGCGTATGTACAGCTCAAAGCGCTTCTTCTGCTCAGGAGGTGATGCGATAGAGTAAGCCCTGCGGACTATTTTGCCTTCGCTTGGGATATGAAAGCCAAGCGTGACAAACTGACCAGCCTTAAAGTCAGGAATCGGGCCGTCATCAGGAGTAATGTGGAAGATGCCAAGGTCCTCCTTGATTATTTGGATGTATGATAGCTTGGCTTTATTGTCAACTACCATATACTTGTGAAGGTCAGAAAACGGCAAATAAATACATTGTTAATTTTAAGGCGTCTAGTAACCTCTCAAATGGATAAAAATAGGCAAGTTTTATTTGATTCTAGATCTAATCTAGTGTTGTATATACATGGTAGACTGGCTCAAAGGCAAGGGTTTTGGAGGCTCTAACGAGATCGATCAGCTTACCAAGACCATAAATGAGCAGAGTGACGATCAGAGGAAGATCATTGCCCAGTTCAACAAGGCTATGAATGAATTTGCAACCGAGCGGTCGCTTGAAACTTGCCTTGACGCCCTTAACTTGTCGATGCAGCTTGCAAATATCAGAGGGAAGCTGGCAGAGTCATACGAATACTATGCAAGGCTGCTAGAACGCGAAATAACAAGGCTAAGCAGAACAAACCAACAACAACAGCAACCACCACCCTAGCAGGATACAACGATCGACAAAGACAATTTTTATCATCAAACAGATAATAGAGCCAACCTTCCATCTTCATGCAGCAGTAGTGAGAATATCTCAGGGTTCATTAAATTTTGAGAGCCACCCTCAGCGCTTCTATCTTTATAGTGATGCATATGACAGTATTATTTATATTATCGACAGGCATAGTTTTGTATTTCAATAGTTTTCCAAGATATCATAAGGGCACTGGTTCAAGCAAGCCAAACAGGCTAATATCTTTTATTTTTGGATGTAAAATATGTTGCAGTCCGTCACTGCTGCTACCTTCTTTACGTCATTTTGGGTTTCTGTACCACCATAGATTAAAGATCCTCTTGCACTAATCAAATATTCTATCACATTCCAGCCATATTTGTTCATGGCCGTTTGACTCGCACACGCACAATTCTTCATATCTCATTCTCAGCTGGTTTTTCTCTCTCTCATTCAGCCCTAGTTCATATCAACAAAGAATAATATCTTTGCTGCTGCACGACGACCATCAATGTGTCAAGTCATTCTTGGCAGTAAAGCTCTTGCTTTAAAGGGGGTGATATACTATGCGGTTCCTTATAGTGCCCAGTCTTTCTATCGTTATTTCTACCACGTCTCCATCCTTTAGATATTTTGGCTCTTTCATTGACATTGCTACTCCAGCTGGTGTTCCTGTCGAAATGATGTCACCGGGCTCAAGCGTCATGGTCACACTAAGTGAAGAAATTATCCGCCTAATTGGAATAACCATGTTTGAACTTGATGAGCTTTGCCGTGTTTCGCCATTAACTTTGGTTGTTATGTGGAGGTTCTGAGGATCTGAGATCTCGTCCTTGGTCGTTATCCACGGTCCGCATGGAGCAAAAGTATCGATTCCCTTGCCTCGAGTAAACTGCTTGTCCTTGAACTGGATATCCCTTGCTGAAACGTCATGTAGTATCATGTATCCAAAGACAGAATCAAGTGCCTTATCTTCTGGCACCTTCTTTGTCTCTTTGCCAATAATAACTGCAATCTCGGCTTCATAGTCAAGGCGAGTTACGAATGACGGGCAGATGATGTCTTTGAACGGCTCGTTAAGAGCTGTTCTTGGCTTCAGGAATATCACGGGCTCGTCTGAAGGCGTGAGCCCTGCGTCACGTGCATGATCGTAGTAGTTAAAGGCAAGGCAGACTATCTTTGGAGGGTTTGGTATCGGCACCAAGAGCTCTACATCGCTCACTTTGTGATTGAATTTGAGCTTAGCCTTGTGGTGCTTGACCTCGTCAAGCCACCCCCTGAACACAAAGTCCTTGATGTTTAGGGGGACAGGTATGCCTGTCTGCTGCTGTATTTCCGACCTTGTGACAATGCTTTTTCCATCGTCGGATATGATGCTGTATGTTTCCTTTATCTTGCTATCTCGGATTCTTGCTACCTTCATTGTCCATTTACCTGTGCGTCATTATTGCGATTTGATTACCGTCGATTCTACAAAACCCAAATCTCACGAACTGGACCCGTGCGTCAGGCTCAAGACGGGATGTAAAAGATTCTGCAAAACCTTGCGAAATTTCAAGGCTGTTA
>DAINBL010000060.1:0-7669 GCA_036732945.1 Nitrososphaera sp.
TATCTTCATTTGTCTTAATGTTTACAGCTTTGTCGAAGACATTCATAACTGTGCCAAATAATCCCTCTGCGGAGCAAGTAATGTTCCTATGTATGCCACCTATGCATTTACATGTAGAGAATATTGTTGGTAGTGATTGTGAGGGCATAGGCGCCATCTATAGTCTTTGGTCTAAAAGACCTTCATCAAGATTACTAGAGGATCTTGTCAAGAAGATCTTCCGTTTCTTTATCAAGTTTGGGCGGCGGGTTCCAGTTCACATCAACAACTTTGACATTTTGGAGCTTTAGAGCATTATAGAAAATATCTAACCCAATATTTACAACATTTAGATCAGAATCCAAGAGGCGTCTTGCTGTGGTAGCCATGTTAGTAGTACTATTCTTTTCTTCTGTCATGATAATGGCTCCTTCTTCTCCATCTTAGCCTCAAAACTCGTTCCTGCCGTGCGGTAATTCAATGTAACTGGAATATATGTGCCCCAATTCTATTTGACCTCTTTGTGCTATAAGAGCTGAAGCAATAACAGCCAGTGCATTAGTAGGCATAACAACACATCCAACACTATGTAATTTTGAAATACTTCTCTCGTAGTCTTGAGTGTCGTTTTTAGTGCCACAAACATGAGTTATGACTGGTAAGTAATGCCCTTGCTTGTAAGCAATTTCTTTAGCCAGTTGTAGTTCTTCTATAACTGCTCCAACTGGATCAGGATTTGACCCATACCCAAGGACAAAATCTAATAAAATCACACCAACCTCTGGGTCCTTGGCCTCTTCTAATATCCTGAATTTTCTTATTGTTGGATCTATCATTGGATGAGGTCTCCCCTTTGTAAATTCCTCTTCTCCTAGATCTACGATAGAGTGGTTTTGACTCTTGAAAGAATCTTGAAGCTCTTTTACTTGTTCTATGGGTGCATTGGAGCATATCTGTCCCATATCTACAATATCTCTAAGGATGACTTGTGCTTCATAGGTAAACGTGCCCCCTGTGTACAGTGCTCTAATGTATTTCTGATTGCTTTGCAGTTGGCTCCATTCCCTTTGTAAAAGATTCACTAGTCCTTCAGATGGTATATAAAGTTGAGAAATCGCTTTTTGTAGCTGCTGGTTTCCAAGTGCATCTGCAATTGCTAATACAGAGGATGCTAAGGAGTTAGCGTTAACGATCCCTACATCACGATCGGCAGTAGTATTATGCCTAGAACTCGTATTAGCCGAAGAAGCTTCCTGAGATAGGACATTTCCACTGTGTCCCTGCTGCTTCTTTCCTGCAGCAGTTAACTGTCCACCTATGAAAGCCAAAACATATTTCTTGGTGCCATTGGCGATTACATATTCCCTTATTTTCTGTTCAACTGATCCGGAGGGGGGCTTTGAAATAATAGCTATCACCTTAATGTCATCATCTTTTTCCAAGATTTTCATACATTCAAGCATCATTATCCCGCCAATCTTGTCTTTTGGATCGTTGCCCCCCACTCCAAGCCCGTGTTTTACACCTATTCCGCATTGATCCAGCAAGCATGCGACTTCTTGCAGACCAGTACCTGCTGCAGCCACTATGCCAACCGGGCCTACGCTGCTAATTGCATTTGAAAATCCTATCCCCTTGCCATTTATTATTGAAGTCCCTGCCCCTGGACCCAGAATCAGAACTCCCTTAGTCACTGCCTGTTTTTTTATTTTCAGTTCATCTTCCACAGGTACATGATCGCTGAAAATCTGCTGATGTATGCCTTGTTCTATGAGCTTATATGAAATATCCTTAACATATTCTCCTGGTATAGACAGTAATACGAGGTTTGTGCCCGGCATCTCTCTAAGAGCCAGGTCGATGTCCATAGTCTTTTCCTGATCTCTGGAATCTAACCGACCTTCTTCAGGAGACTCAAACAGTTTACCGATCTGCTCAGCCGCTAAATCAATCGATTGTTGATCTTTTGCCCTAACTGCAATTATCATATCTGATTCATTTGCTTGCTCGATAAGAGATGGTGAAAAGCCAAGACGGATTAGTAAGCCTTTATTAGTCTCGGTGGCCATCACTATCGATGCTTCTGAAACACCACTAGATTGGTGAAGTTTCTCAGAAATTTTCATAAGCTGTAATGAATCGCGATAGAAATTCGGTTTTATCACAACATGAGAGATCTCTTCTTTTGGCAATGCCTTCACAAACGACGGGATTATCTTTGTATTTAAAGATAGATCAATAAATCCAAATATACAAGCATAATTAATTTTTTTAAAATTTAATGATACACATGTGATGATCATAATAGCCGCAGCGCATTTATTATAGACATAAAAATATTCTCGGAGGGAGTCGGATAATACGTGCCGAAACTCCTTGTAATTCCTTATATCTTCTGGTAAAAGAGGCGAGCAAAGGTAAGGGAAACGTGAGTATGTAATTTTTACAACTTTATGATATATGACAATTGTTTTGGGATCTTATACTAAAGTATAATATGCTCTCGCGAGCAAATCTTTCATTGCATTCCTAAGTAGAATATTTGGGTCGGGTGCGAAGAAAGACCTAGAAACCCAAATAGATAGAAAGGGAGAGAGACTTGAGGTTAAGAATCTCTCGTCTTCTATTGCAACAGGTGATCCTGTTGTGACAATGAAGGATATCACCATCAGGTTTGGAGAAGTTACAGCAAACAGTAATGTAGATTTTGAACTTCGTAAAGGCGAAATCCATGCATTACTGGGCGAAAACGGCGCAGGCAAAACTACTCTAATGAGCATACTTTATGGACTGTATCAGCCTCAGGCCGGCCAAATAATTGTGAAAGGACACAAGACATCTATGAAATCACCAAATGATGCAATGACGCTTGGTATCGCGATGGTTCACCAACACTTTTTGCTAACGCTGCCACATTCAGTCACGGAAAATATCATTGTAGGTCTAAAGGAGTCTCGGGGGTTATTCATCAATATCTCCACTGCAGACAAGAAAATAATCCACTTGTCTGAGAAATACGGCCTGAAAATAGATCCAAAGGCAATAGTGGGGGACTTGGCAGTAGGAGAGCAGCAGAGAGTAGAGATAATCAAGGCACTTTATCGCGACGTTGATATTCTTATTCTTGACGAGCCGACCTCTATGCTCACCCCGCAGGAAGAAAAAGCATTATTTTCAACCCTCCAGTCAATGGTTAGGCAGGGTCTTTCAATCATATTCATTACGCACAAGCTGCATGAGGTAATGGAGGTAAGCAACAGGGTAACTGTACTTCGAGGAGGCAAGGTAGTCGGCACTGTCAATACTTCTGAAACTAACGAAACTGAACTGGCAAGGATGATGGTGGGTCGTCCTGTAATAGAGAACGCAGCCCACAAGGTATCTTCTAATAGTCCTGTAGTCCTGCACCTGAAAAATGTCTCAGCTTTAAATAATGCAAACGTGATATTTCTCAAAGAGCTATCCCTTGAATTAAGAAGGGGTGAGATTCTTGGTATAGCAGGCGTCGATGGAAATGGTCAGGCTGAACTTGCAGAGGTAATAGCTGGTTTGAGGAAGGTTCAGAACGGCGAGATAATTATGGATGGCAAGCCAACAACCACTCTGTCACCGAGAAAAATTAGGGAATTAGGTCTAGCATATGTACCCCAAGACCGCCTTGACACTGGCCTAATCTTAGAGTACTCGATTGCTGAAAATTTGATTCTGGACAGATGGTACTTTGAAAAATACTCTGGGAAGGTCTTCCTGAAAAATGACGAGATTAATAAGTTTGCTGAGAAGGCAGTCTCTGAATTTGAAATAAAGACACCTGGCATTAATGTTCCAGTTAATTCTCTTTCTGGAGGAAATCTACAGAAGGTGCTAATGGCAAGGGAGCTTGCAAGAAATCCCAAAGTCTTGGTTGTGCATAACCCAACTAGAGGTCTCGATATAGGAGCGACCCACTATATTCACGAACAACTTATAAAACAAAGAGATGCCGGCGTCGGAGTTTTAATGATATCTCTTGATCTAGATGAAATACTGACCGTTGCCGACCGTATTGCAGTGATTTATGAAGGCAAGATAATGGCTGTGATGGACGCAAAAGACGCCGATGTAGATTATATCGGTCTTTTGATGGGAGGAAAACTATCCGCAGTTTACTCCAAGAAGAAGGAGGAGGAATAAAGGAAGTGAGTCTTGTTGCTACACTATCTCAGGTACCGAAAAAAATGAGAGATGTAAAAACGTATGTCCCCTTTGCATCTGCAAGTCTTGCTTTTGTTGTCGGAGCAGCTATACTTGCTTCTACCGATATTGATGTTGGTAGAGCTTATACCATCATGTTTAGAGGAGCCTTTGGATCTATTTTTGGAATCGGAGATGTTCTAGTAAAAACGATATCACTCGTGTTAACAGGTCTCGCCGTCTCTGTTGCTTTTAAATGTAGACAGTGGAATATAGGTGCAGAGGGACAACTCCTCATGGGTGCCCTTGGTGGTACGCTTGTAGGCATTTCTTTGGTTGGCGCCGTTCCAGGTCTTGCAATTTTTTTGGTACTGCTTCTTAGCTTTGCGTTTGGCTCACTTTTTGCTCTAGTTCCTGCTATCCTTAAGGTCAAATTTGGAGTGAACGAGGTCATTTCCACGGTTCTTCTTAATTTTGTGGCAATTCTATTCATTTCATTTCTACTTCATGGACCACTTAAGGCACCCGGATTTAACCCTTATTCGCCTGCAATATCCGATGCATCAGAAATGCCAATTATTCTTCCTGGAACTCGCCTACATGCGGGCATTTTCGTAGCTGTCGCTGCCACTGTCGGTGTATACTATTTGTGGAAGACCAAGATAGGTTTTGAAATTAAGAGCGTAGGTGCTAACATCAATGCAGCCCGCTATGCAGGAATGAGCATTACAAAGAGCACCCTCGTTACATTTGTAATTAGCGGCGGCTTGGCCGGACTGGCAGGGGGTTTGTTAGTGTCCGGTGTCCAGCATTTTCTGATTGAAGGCATCTCGCCTGGATATGGTTTCATCGCTGTGATAATAGCGCTGCTGGGAAGACAGCATCCCATCGGCGTAGCGGTAGTTGCATTCTTCTTTTCAGTTCTAATGACTGGCTCTGAAACAATGTATAGAAGCTTGAGCATACCAACGGCATTTGCTATGACTCTGCAAGCTCTTGTCCTAGTGTTCGTATTAGTAGGTCAATTATTTATCATTTGGTTGAATAAAAGACAGACTGGGAGGAGGCTCGATCTGAAAGAAAGATGGCTGGCGAAATAGAAGCAATCATCATTGGTGTTCTTGCATCTGGAGTTCGCTTGAGCACTCCAATACTTTTTGCTGCGCTAGGTGAAAGTATTGCAGAACGTTCTGGTGTCCTTAACTTAGGAATAGAAGGGATGATGCTAATTGGGGCATTTGCTGGATTTATGGGCACATACCTTACAGGCGGAAATTATGTAGTTGGAATTTTGATGGCTTTAGGTGCTGCAGCGGGATTGGCTATGCTGATGGGATTATTGAGTATCACAATTAAAACTAACCAGCTAGCAGCAGGTCTAGCAATTTGGTTGCTAGGGACAGGACTTGCAGCATTACTCTATAGGCTCTATTTCGGTGTTCGTACTGCAGCCCCAAGCGTGGACCTTATGCCTAAGATCGACATACCCGTACTGTCTTCTGCTCCTGGAATAGGAGAAGTTCTATTTAGCCACGACCCATTGGTCTACATTGCCCTTTTACTTGTCCCCGTGACTTACTTTTTTATATCCAGAACTAACCTTGGCTTAAAGATAAGGACAGTTGGAGAAAATCCCAAACAAGCTGATGCTCTAGGCGTTAATGTAGATAAAATACGTTATCTTGCAGTCATACTTGGAGGCGCTCTGGCGGGTGTGGGAGGGGCATACTTTGCGCTTATCCAGACTGGCTATTTTCTGGAAAATATCACTGGCGGTGTCGGATGGATAGCACTGGCAATGGTGATATTTGGAAGGTGGAAGGCCTACTGGATAGCTGCTGGAGCGTTAATTTTTGGCATGATTGACTCATTCCAGCTGGCACTTCAAGCCACTGGAACAAATATACCTTTCCAGTTTCTGTTAATGCTCCCGTATCTAATCCCGATCGCTATTCTTGCTGCAACGTCTAAGAAAACTCGAGCACCGGCCTCACTGGCCATTCCATATAGGAGGACAGAAAGGTAGTAGAGAGTGTATATATACACACACAGAGAGAGAAAGAGAGATATATCATTCCGTTATAATTCATAGCGCAAAAGCATTTTCTAAGGAAGAAAGCAGAGATAACTTCTTTCATACAATCTCTATTTTCATTCTTACCTGCAATTATCCTCTAGTATGTTACGATGGTATTACTATGATGATCAAATAACGCGATTTCGGCTTTGGATTCTAATGTGTGACATATACTGTAATGATAAGCAATTCCAACAGCTAGTTTTTTAACCTTGGGAATATTGTAACGCAAGGATGGAGAACAAGTACCGCCGGTACCTGATTGACACCTTCCTATCTCTAATTTTTTGGGTTCCTGTTATCGGAGTCTGGAGCCTTTTAGTAGCGAAGCTGGATTACTCGGAGCTCCTTAGTGTTATGGCTGGAACAGCAGCGATTAACGCCTCACTTGGTGGCCTTTATGGCAAAGTATTGAACAAATGGCGTGAAACCTTCAACTATGACCATCAATAGGTTTGTTTTCTCTAATGTTTTGCAAGTACAAGACAAATTTTGGTTCCCCTAGCCTAACAATCTATACTTTTTCCCAGATTTATGATATATGATAATTCAGGAATGGAAAACTAATAAAGTATAATACTTTGATACTAATTTGTAGGCTCATGAGGTTAGATAAGAGATCCAAATTAGGATCAATTATGAGCTTTGCAGTATTTGCCGCCATTTTGCTATCATCACTAGTACTGACTGGACTACAACCGTCTCAAGCACAGACCCCCGGAACAAATCCAAGGATCGCTCTCGTTACAGATGCTCTCTTTAGTGATGGCGGATGGGGTGCAGCTGCGTTCAATGCTGCCAAACAATTGGAGACCAACTATGGATATGAAATTGCATACGCTGAAAATATCGCTATTCCAGAGATAGAAACTACCTTAAGGCAATATTCTCAAGATGGCTATAACCTTATTATTGCTCATGGCTTCCAATGGGGAGATCCTGCTGTTAGGGTAGGCGCAGATTATCCAAATACAAAGTATGTAGTATTTACAGGATTAGTGGCTTCTAATAATGTAGCATCTATCTTCCCAATGCAGCAAGAGGCAACATTTCTGCTGGGTGCATTAGCTGCAATGATGAGCAAGACAGGTGCAATAGGATACGTTGGGGGAGATCGCTATCCAAATATCATCAACCTCTTTGAAGGCTATGAGCAAGGCGCAAAATATATTAATCCAAACATCAGGCTCGTTGGAACTTACATAGGTGATTTTGATAACCCATCTGCGGGCAAAGAGGCAGGTCTTGCACAAATCAATTCAGGCGCTGACTCTTTGTTCCATGTGGCAGATACTTCTGGTCATGGTGTAATTGAGGCTGCAAAAGAGAGAGGCTTGTTTGCATTTGGTGCTGTTTCAGATCAGAACGCATTGGCACCAGATACTGTTCTTACTTCATTTGTACTAGATATAGACAAGGCCTTTGATCAGATCGTTCGAA
>DAINBL010000061.1:0-1195 GCA_036732945.1 Nitrososphaera sp.
ATAGAGATGAAAATGATTCGTCCATCTCAATTCGCTATACGAGATAAATTTCAGAGATCTGATCCAGATTGTGAGTCCTTGGTCCATAGCATAAGAGAGCATGGCCTGTTGCAGCCTATTCTAATAAGACCTCTTGAACATGGATTTGAAATTGTTGCAGGCCACAGGAGGTTTCAAGCATGCAGGACTCTTAGGTGGAGGTTCATCCCGTCGAAAATAAGGGAATTATCTGAAAAGCAAGCATATGAAATCCAGCTCACCGAGAATATTCAAAGAAAGTCAATGGATCCCATAGAAGAGGCCGAGGCCTTTAGGAGGTATGTCATCGACTTTGGCTGGGGTGGAGTGAGCGAGCTTGCCAGAAAAATCTGCAAAAGCGAAGAATATGTCTCGCATCATATGCAGCTGCTCAAACTACCAGATGAAATCAAGCACAAGATAATGAACAACTCGCTTAATGTAAGCCAGGCTATAGAAATAGTACAAATCCCTAGTGACAATCAGCAAAGGATAGCTAGTGAAGTCATTCATAACAATCTAACTGTAAGGCAGATCCGTGAATTAAAAATAGCACTAAAGGAAGAGGAAACATTTAACAAAATAATTGCTTCTGCAAAAGATGAATCAAGATCTTCGGTTATAGCAAAAAAAGCATCACTTACTCTCAAAATTACGCTGGCAAGAGTTGATAACTTGATAAATGAAGTTCACACAACTATAGAACCAGAGCAGAGAGCAGAAATAATCAACTTCCTAATGGGGATAAGGTTGAAGGTTCACTCGCTCATCGATGAGAGTATACGATTCAAAAACAAAAAACCTGGCTCATAGCAAGCCAGCCAGCTTACCTTGGAAGGAATGGGGGAATCCACTCGTCTATGAATTTTTTGTAATCTTTACGCGTGTATGCAAGAGAATGGAATGAGGGATCTTTAGTTGGTATGAAATCATATACTTCGTACGATTGTATGATGTCTCCAAATAGGTTTCTATAAATATCACTTTCCTCATCAGCCATTTCTTCTGATGGAAAAGCTTGTACAGATATCCAATCATATCCGCCCCTTGTCCTGCCAGAATACAGGACAAAAGGTGCGTCAGCTGAATATTTCTTCAGACCTTCAAGCCTTATTGGAAGGTGCTGCGATGTCCTGAACGTTACAAGCACGACTCTTACCACGCGGCGTTTAATCTT
>DAINBL010000061.1:1295-3721 GCA_036732945.1 Nitrososphaera sp.
TCTATTCTTGTTATGTTTATGAAGCGAATATCTGATCTATCCAGACCAAATCATACATCATCCCTGCGCCAATTGCCAGCGTAGTTATTGCGGCAGCATATCTGAGTAGAAGGCTAACCTTTGCTGAATTGGCAAGTTTGACAAAGGGTATCCCTATGAGTGTGCTTATCCCAGCCATGCCCCCAATAGAACCTGCTCCAAAGATTGCTATGTACGCCAACCCTAGAGGTATGGAATGGATGGTCGATAGTACAATAAGTAGCAACGCTCCACTTCCAGCCATCCCATGAACCATGCCAATGATTAGCGACTTGTGCCCATGTCTGTGTTCAGTATCATGAACATGTACATGCGAATGGACGACATTGCTCTGATGGTGGTGGATGTGCTTGTGTGATGACTTTTGATGTCGCAGGCCTTTGAAGAATTTGCCAATGCTCCATCCCGTTATGGTAGTAATACCTAGGAAAAGGAGCATTATGCCTACACCAAATTCCAGCCTGTTGCTTACTGTCTCACTGATATTGACTGCAAGCAGCAATACCAAAAGCCCTGCAATAAAAAGCGATGTGGTATGACCAAGCCCCCATATTGCACCAAGCATAGAAGCACGTTTGATGTTCTTGTGGCTTGATGCAATAACTGAAATTACCGCAGCGACATGATCGGCTTCGATCGAATGGCGCAAGCCTGTTACAAGGCCAAGAAGAAGGATCCCTGTAGGAGCCGCTACGTTGATGTTGCTTTGCACAATATTAAAGAGAGGCTCAATTGCGGCATTGATCGTGTCCAATATCAAGCGTGAGTGCCTTTACTGGGATCTTTACATTAATCTTTGATGCCAACAAGTCTTTTTAATAAGAAAAAATCCAGGCACCACAAAAGATTGAAGGCATTATTGCCGACATCGGCTAATTTTTGGCTTCAGGTTGTTTATAAATTGATATGTTGTACAAATGTTAAACTCTGCATTCACAAGACCCAGAATCAATGGCTATTCCAACCTATTCCACTGGAGATCCAATTCTGGACTTCTTCTTTACACTCTTTAATGGTATTGCCGAGGTACCACTCTTTAGCTCCCCGATAACAGGCATATTGATACTGGCAGGTGTCTTCATCGCATCAAGAAAGGCTGGCGCGATGATGGTACTTTCAGGCTTGATAGGCGCCGGGGTTGCTATTTTGGCTGGGGCTCCTTATGACTTGGTCACTTTCGGTCTGTTCGGTTACAACTCAATACTCACTGGAATGGCATTTTGGTCAGGGCCGTTTGTTAAGGCAAATAGGGCCACTTTCTTTATCTCAGTGTTTGGGGCGGCTATAACTGCCTTCACCTGGATGGCATTCTCACACCTGATGGGGGACATGTTTCTTCTAGGTGGAACAACTGGAGGGTGGGCCATCCCAGGGTTTACCTCTTCCTTTATCTTCACGACATGGGCCTTGATGTTCGCATCCAAGAGGTTCGGACATGACATATGGCCAGCGCCTCCGCCGCCTCCTAAGGAGGAGCTAATATCTGCAAGTGGCAACCCCATGCAAGAAGGGGCATTTAAGTGGACTGCAAAGGAATTCATAATAGCGACACTAAAAGGTGTCTCACAGGTCACGTTTGTAGAGAACTGGAAGACAGGTGTATTTTGGGTAGTGGGACTCACACTTGCATTTCAACTTCCACCAGTAATAGCCGGGGTGCAGGAGGGAATACCATGGTGGACCAATGCATATACCGCAGGATGGAACGAAAACTCCCCGCTTTTCTTGGCAGGCTTGATGGCCCTTTTAGGTTCAGGCATTGGAGTAACAATGGGAATACTTACCAAATTGCCTACTGCAGAAATAAAATTGGGGCTGCATGGTTTCAATCAAGTGCTAGTCATGATAGCCCTGACAAGTTTTGTACCACTTACACCTCAGTCATTTATGATGGCTGTCTTTGCCACAATAGGCTGTTCATTTCTGATGCCTGCTCTGCAGAGGTTCTTCGGAACATGGGGACTGCCCGCTCTAACTGGTCCGTTCGTATTTACTGCTTGGGTATTTATGCTGGCAGTATCTGGCTTTCAGAATATACCTGCAGGAATTGGCTGGTCAAGACCAGGCTAAATCCCTCCATTCTTTTTATTATTATTCTTGTGCAAGAGGAGGGAATGTGGAGCCATGGACCCAGGACTTTTTGATAAATTTCTAAAAGAGTCAAAGAAAAGACTGAATGACAAAAAGTCTGATTCAGAAAAGGTCAGACTATTTATCGACTGGTGCATAAACAACAACTACGAAGAGGTAATACTTAGAATCAGTTCTGAAGAGAAGGGCGGATGGGCAAGGAATTACTTTTTGGACTTTACTACAAACAGAATAATAGTCAGCAAGAAGAGTCTTTTGACAAAATTTGCAGATCTGGGCTATGTTGCCGGCTTAGC
>DAINBL010000061.1:3821-7527 GCA_036732945.1 Nitrososphaera sp.
CCTATGAGCAGATACGTTTCTGGATAGGGGTAATCCTTCCATCTTTCTGCTCGCCATATTGATAATGTCCATGCTGGAGATTGACCCCGTGATAGTGAGAGGACATTTGCCGATGTCGGCAAAATCACTCAAACCTTCAAGTAATCCAGTAATTCGCAGAATCAGAGAAAAATCACTATTGAAATAGTTCATTTTCTAAGTTTAAAATACTTCACTCAAGCATGAAGTCAAAGAGGTATCATGCGAAATTGATGCTCGCACCAAGAGAAATGGAAAAAATGTATATCTGGACAGCAGCCCAGATTGCAGAAGGGAGAAAAAAGCGAGGTATAAAATTGAACTACCCCGAAACTGTCGCTTACATAGCAAATTATGTAGTAGAAGGAGCCCGTGATGGTACAAGCGTTGCAGATCTAATGCAGTCTGCAAGGTCTGTCTTGACAAAAGGTGATGTGATGGCTGGAGTCTCAGACCTTATTCATACGGTTCAGGTAGAGGCCACATTTCCAGATGGAACCAAGCTGGTCACCGTGCATGATCCCGTCCAATAGGTGAACAATGTATATGGTAAAAAAGAAACAAGTTTTAAAAAAAAGAAAACAACAACTAGCAGCAGTAGAAGAAGCAGCACAAAGAAGGAGGTTGGAAGAGCTTTGATTCCTGGTGAATATGTGCTATCCCCGGATCCTGTAATTTGTAATGACAATAGAAAAACTATCAAGATAACTGTTAGCAACAGAGGAGATAGACCATGTCAGATAGGATCACACACGCACTTTCTTGAAGTCAATAGGGCTCTGGACTTTCCAAGGGAAAAGACATTTGGCTACAGACTAAATATTCCAGCAGGAACTTCAATTAGATTCGAGCCTGGAGACACCAAGGAGGTGGAACTCTGCGAAATAGGAGGCGCGAGGATTTGCTACGGGTTCAATGGTCTAGTCATGGGCGGCCTTGATTCCAGCATAATGAGGAATGCTGCAATGGAAAAAGCCAAGAAACTTGGCTTCAGGGGAGCATAGGAGAGGAGGAAAGAAAGAATTTGGTTCTCAAACTAACACGCAAACAATACACAGACCTATTTGGGCCCACAACAGGAGATAAGGTCAGATTGGGAGATACGGATCTAATGATTCAGATCGAAAAGGATCTGATTACCCCCGGAGACGAATGCGTCTTTGGCGGCGGAAAAACAATAAGAGATGGCCTTGCACAGGCTTCTGGAATCACCAACAGCAATGGCGCGCTAGACTACTTGATAACAAATGCAGTGATACTAGATCCTATACTTGGCATAGTGAAGGCCGATATTGGCATCAAGGATGGCAAGATCGCAGGAATTGGAAAGGCAGGAAACCCTTACACGATGGACAAGGTCAATCACAAGATGGTTGTATCAGCCTGTACAGAAGCTACCGCAGGCGAACATACCATATGTACTCCGGGCCACTTCGATACGCACATACACATGATCTCTCCTCAACAATACATGGACGGAATCAGCAACGGTATCTGTAACATGATCGGCGGAGGAACAGGACCTGCTGATGGAACAAACGCTACAACTTGCACACCTGGTGTATATAATATGAGCAGAATGCTCGAAGCTGTAGAAGATATTCCAGTAAATTGGGGATTCTTGGGGAAAGGAAATGATTCGCATCCAAACCTAGCTACCCAAATGGAACAGATAGATGCAGGGGCATGCGGCCTGAAGGATCATGAAGACTGGGGTACTACACCGTCTGTTCTTGACGCATCTCTTCGAGCCTGTGACGCTACAGATACGCAATTGGCAATACATACGGACTCTATTAACGAATGTGCGTACGTGGAAGACTCCATTAATGCGATAGACGGCAGGACGTTGCACACATATCACACAGAGGGAGCTGGGGGAGGTCATGCGCCAGACATAATGAAGATTGCAGGAGAACATTTTGCATTGCCATCTTCAACAAACCCAACAAGACCTTACACAAAGAATACCCTGGCTGAACACTTGGACATGTTGATGTTCTGCCATCACCTAAATCCCGCAGTTGCTGAAGATGTGCATTTTGCAGAGTCCAGAATTAGAGGAGAAACGATCGCAGCTGAGGATGTACTACATGATGAAGGCGTATTGAGCATGTATTCCTCCGATAGTCAGGCGATGGGGCGAATTGGCGAAGTTGTCATACGGGCATGGCAGACGGCAGACAAGATGAAGAAGATGAAAGGAAAGCTCCCACAAGACACTGAAGATAATGACAACTTTAGAGCACGCAGGTACATTGCAAAGACAACCATAAACTGTGCGATAACACACGGTGTTTCAGACTACCTAGGATCTCTCGAAGTGGGCAAAAATGCAGATATTGTAATGTATCCAACATCTTTCTTTCCTGCAAAGCCAAAGATGGTACTAAAAGGAGGATTCATTGCCTGGTCCATAATGGGAGACCCTAATGCTTCACTTCCAACACCTGAACCGGTTTACTATAGACCAATGTTCGGAGCATTGGGCAAAGCAGTCCATAAAACTTCATACACATTCATGTCGAAGCGTGGAATTGAGCTTGGAGTTCCACAGAAATTAGGGCTTGAGAAGGTAGTTCTTCCGGTAAAGAATTGTAGAAACATCAGTAAGAAGGACATGGTATGGAATGATGCAACCCCCAAGATCGACATAGACCCAGAAACCTATGAGGTAAAACTGGACGGCAAGATAGCTACAGTAGACCCAGCAAACGAGCTAGCATTGGCACAAAGATACTTTATGGCATAACGATTAGGGCAACGCAAGCAGGCTTGTTATTTTAGCTTGCCTGCAGCTTTCCCCACCTTTTTTTTATTGAAATATCTATATCTTTATCTTCCTCTCTTTTGCTCTTCTATTCATGTCAACAAACCCCAATTTTGGTGTGTGGAGGCCAATGGCCGAAAATGTTGAATTCAATGCGCTAGAGTCCAATTCTAACGCGGTAATGGCCGTTGCCGACACAGTGCGGACTACCCTTGGACCGAAGGGACTTGACAAGCTGCTTATAGATCAGGCAATGAATAGACATGTGTCAAATGATGGCGTTACAATACTGCTTTCACTTAAAGCCATTCACCCAGTTGCAAGAATGATTGTAGAGATAGCCGAGCGCCAGGAGCAGCTAGTCGGGGACGGGACGACTACTGCGGTAGTCATGTCTGCAGAAATGATAAAGGAAGGCAAACGCCTGATAAAGGAGCTAGGTGTTCACCCCACAAAGGTTGCAGAAGGGATTGAAAATGGAGTGAGACTTGCCTGCCAGCTGCTAGAGAAAGAAGCAAAGCACATTTCAACCAATGATATCGAGCTTGAACAAGTAGTTAGAACTTCTCTAGCATCCAAGCTTGACGGCGAAAGACTTGCAAACTTCGTCATTTCGGCACTTAGAAAGGTTGGAGAGAATGCAATGTACAATGGCGAATATGATTTTAACAAATCAATAATGGTCCTGCGCAAGACAAGCATCGAGGATCAGGTAGTAAACGGTGTTGTGCTTGAAAGAAATAGGATGGATCCGGAACTCCCGCTTGAGGTAAAGAATGCTAGAATCTTGATCGCAAAGCTTGATCTCAAGCCAGTTAAAGAATCATGGATAAAGGAGAACAACAAGTATCAGGAAATCCTATTGATGGAAAATGACCGGATTGCAAAATCAAAAGAAATAGTCGATGCCATGCTAGC